>JANQUX010000055.1 GCA_030730545.1 Maribacter sp.
TATGACGGTCAAGTTTGGATTACCCTTAATTTTTGGGAATTCTTTTTGGTCTATAGTGAACAATAATTCATAGTCCTCACCACCACTAAGTGCAACAAGGGTACTATCCATTTTAAACTCTTCGCAAGCTGAAATAACGGTAGGGTCTAGAGGGATTTTGTCTTCGTACAAATCAATTCCCAATCCGCTACTCTTGCTTAAATGTAGAATTTCAGATGAGAGTCCGTCACTAATATCGATCATCGATGTTGGGTGAACATCTAATTTTTTCAATAGTTCAGTTATATCTTTTCGAGCTTCAGGTTTTAACTGACGTTCTACGATATAAGAATATGGTTCTAAATCTGGCTGACTATTAGGGTTCACTTTAAAAACCTCTTTTTCACGCTCCAATACTTGTAGCCCCATATAAGCGGCACCTAAATCTCCGCTAATCACTAAAAGGTCGTTTGGTTGAGCACCTGATCGGTAAGCTATTTCTTCTTCATTTACAATGCCGATAGCGGTAATGCTGATCATTAACCCTGTTTTAGATGAGGTTGTATCACCACCAACTAGATCGACATTATATGCTTTACATGCTGTTGCTACACCAGCGTAAAATTCTTCAAGCGCTTCTAACGGAAACCTGTTTGAAACTGCAATTGAAATAGTTACTTGGGTCGCCGTGGCATTCATGGCGTAAATATCAGAAAGGTTGACCATTATAGATTTGTAACCTAAATGCTTTAGGGGCATATAGGCAAGGTCGAAATGTACCCCTTCTATTAAAAGGTCTGTGCTGATAACCGTTTTTTTGTTTTTAAAATCTAAAACTGCAGCATCATCACCAATACCTTTTAAGGTAGATTTTTGTTTGATTTTGAAATCTTTAGTTAGGTGTTCAATGAGTCCGAATTCACCTAATTTCTCTAATGATGTTCTTTCTTGTTCTTTATCTTCTAGCATGTTGCAAAAATAAGAAGTAAAACTAGATGAATGGTATAAAAAAATCCGAAGCTTTTTAGCTTCGGATTTACTATTGAAATTGTAACTATATTTTGGTCTTACCCAGCCGAATAACCATCTCTATAGGTACGTTTTACATATTTGTTTGCAGGTTCGAAGTTGGTAACTTTCATATTTGCTGCATCCCACTGTAAACGTTTTCTTCCATGGTATTGTTTTCCGCCGCCCCAGAAACTTTGATTTTCAACTGTTGGGTCTACTTCGAAATATGATTTCAATGCCAAGTTTCCGATAAGGATACTTTCTGTAAACGGACCAGCATAGTCAAAAGAAGAACTAGTTTCTGCATTGCCATAACCAGCCATACAAGCATTTACCCATTGTAAATAATGACCTTCTGGTACACGTGCAATAGTTTGTTCTACTTCAAATTGTTCGTTAAGGGTTAATGGTAATAACCTTGGGTTTGCACCGTAGCAATCTGCCATTAATTTTCCTTTTGTACCAATGAATAGTACGCCACCATCCCAGTTTCCTAAAGCTTCGTCATCGCCTAATTCTTCTGGTCTTTCAGGTAGCAATCCGCCATCCATCCAAGTAACTTTTATTTTTCCTTTACCATCCGTTCTTGGGTAGCTTAAATGTATTTTACTAGAGTTCGGGAAACTCTTTGGGTAATTTTTATATTGAAAATTACCACTGAAAGAATCGGAAACACTACATTCTACGGTATCAGGATATAAAATTGGTAATATTCTATAAACAGGGTCCATAATATGACAAGCCATATCGCCAAGTGCACCTGTTCCGAAATCTGACCAACCTCTCCAGTCAAAAGGCAGGTAGGCATTATTGTAATCTCTAGCGGCAGCGGTACCTAACCAAAGATCCCAGTTTAAACCTTTAGGGACTCTGTCTTTTTTGGTAGGTGTTTGTAATGCTTGTGGCCAAATAGCTCTATTCGTCCAGCATTTTACGGTATGTACTTCCCCAATAATGCCTGTATCATATATTTCTTTCATGGTACGAACACCATCGCCAGAACCACCTTGGTTGCCCATTTGTGTAAC
>JANQUX010000056.1 GCA_030730545.1 Maribacter sp.
CTGGTACGGCACTTGGTAAAAAATGGATGGATAGATTCTTTTTAGTTGAATTCGTTGGCGATCCTAGCAGATCAAATATTTGGTCGTTCGATCTAAAACCAAAAGGCGCATCTTTTGAATTGAACACCGATGAATCTATTTTATCTGGCGTTTTGCCCACTGGTATAGATTTCGGACCTGATGGTGCTTTATACCTCGCCGATTGGGTAAACGGCTGGGGAAGTAAAAATTATGGCAGAGTATGGAAATTAGACGTTACCGAAGAAACCAATGATCTTGCACAAGAACGTTTGAAAACTCAAGAATTAATGACCCATAATTATGCAGATGAAAAGACTGATAGCTTGGTAAGTCTATTATCATATAACGATATGAGAATTCGCCAAAAAGCACAATTCGAATTGGCTAAAAGAACTTTTTGGGGCTATAGAGCTTTAGAAAAAGTGGTTCAAGAAGATGAAAACCAATTCGCACGTATTCATGCTATTTGGGGTATTGGTCAAATTGCAGCGAATGATAAAAGCGAGGCAAAACCGTTATTGAATTTACTACATGACGAAGATCCAGAAATTGTTGTGCAAAGCGCAAAAGTTTTAGGGGACTTAAGATATGAAAAAGCAGCTGATAGCCTTATTTCGTTGACTACTCATAAAAATGATCGAGTAAAATTCTTTGCCGCTCAAGCTTTGGGTAGAATGAAGTATGAAAAAGCGATCGAGCCATTATTAGCTATGATCGAAGCGAATAATGATCAAGATCTATACTTAAGGCATGCAGCTGTATTAGCACTGTCAAGAATTGGAAATGCTGATCCTTTATTAGCACTTGCCAATAGTGATAATAGAAGTTTACGTATTGCTGCCGTTATGGTATTAAGAAAATTACAAGAACCTAAAATCGCTATATTTTTATCTGATAAAGATGACTATATCGTGACAGAAACTGCTCGTGCTATAAATGATGACCTTTCTATCGAAGCAGCCCTACCGGCATTGGCATCGATACTTACTAACGAAAAATTCAAATCTGAACCGCTGTTGCGCAGAGCAATTAATGCCGCATTGCGCGTTGGTGGCGATGAGCAGTTAGACATGCTTATCAATTTTGCTAAACGTAGAAATGTATCTAGCGATTTACGTGGGGAAGCGCTTGCAGCCTTAGGCACATGGAACCAGCCTTCGCTTTTAGATCGTGTCGATGGTAGATATAGAGGCGAAATTATTAGAGAAAATGGTCAGTTAGAAGAGAAAATAAAAAAAGATATTCCGTCTTTCCTTAGAGAGCGTCAACCAGAAATTTTAATCGGCATCTCAAAAACTTTAAGTGAAATAGGTGTCGACTCCTACAATAATGAATTGTACGCTATATTTAAATCAAATTCATCTCCTGAAGTTCGTGCTGCAGTTTTAAATACGTTAGGTAAATTGAATTTCGATAAAATGGAAACTGCCATGTCTATTGGTATGCAAGATAAAAATGAAGAAGTGCGTACCGCTGCCGTAGGTCTATTAGGTCAATTGAATTTACCTAAAGAGAAATTACCTGCCATAGTAGACCCTATTTTTAAAAAAGGTTCTGTTTCTGAGCAACAAAGAATGTTAGACGTTCTAGGCGATTTATCTGACGAGAAAAGCAACACTATTTTAACCAGCCTTATTGACAAAGCCAGTAAAGACCAATTAAAGCAAGGTATCTACTTAGATTTAATCGAGTCGGTAAAAGCTACAGAAAACCCAGCTTTAATTGCGCAATTAGATAAACTAAAAAAAGCAGGCTATTCCTCCGATTCTTTTCAAGAGACACTTTATGGTGGTAATTGGTGGGCGGGCAGATCCGTTTTCAACAACAACCCAACGGCACAGTGTGTACGTTGCCATGCAGTAGGTGGTTCAGGCGGTGAAGTGGGACCGGCTTTAGATAATATTGGCAATGTATTAAGTAGAGAGCAACTACTTGAAGCTCTTATAGAACCAAGCTTAAGATTAGCACCCGGATATGGCACCATAACGAT
>JANQUX010000057.1 GCA_030730545.1 Maribacter sp.
AAGCCTTCAAATCATCAAATTGATGCTTAAGCATGACTTACAAGTTAAAGATGCTAAAGTTTTGATTCTTGGGGTTACGTTTAAAGAAGATTGCCCCGATGTTAGAAATACGAAAGTTGTTGATTTGGTCAAAAACTTAAATGATTATAGAGTTAACACGACAATTTATGATCCATGGGCAGACCCAGAAGAAGTAAAACATGAGTACGGATTGGTTACAACACAAGAAAAACCTACGGACAAATATGATGTAATTGTTTTGGCAGTTGCGCATGAAAAGTTTTTAAAAGAAGACTTATCTTGCTTTAAAAATAAAAACACGTTGGTTTACGATATAAAAGGGAAATTAACAAGTGGTTATACAGCACGTTTATAGCCCTATAAAACGAGATAATTTTCAATTATAAAATTGAGTTAATAAATTTATTGCCAAAAATTAAAACTATAGCATGAACTTAACAGTAATCGGAACAGGATATGTTGGCTTAGTAAGCGGAACTTGTTTTGCTGAAATGGGAAATACAGTAACCTGTGTTGACATTGACGAGAATAAAATCACCAATTTAGAGAAAGGAATTATTCCTATATACGAGCCAGGTTTAACCCAAATGGTTTTAAGGAACTATGAAAACAAAACATTACGTTTTAGCACTGATTTAGCTAAAACACTTATTAAATCTGACATTGCATTTATAGCAGTTGGTACCCCTATGGGTGAAGATGGCGCAGCAGATTTACAATATGTATTGCAAGTAGCTTCAGATATTGGCGACCATATGCAACAAAAACTCATTATCGTTGATAAATCAACCGTACCGGTAGGTACCGCTGATAAAGTAAAAGCTAAAATTCAAGAACGCTTAACTTTACGCGGCGTTGATATTCCTTTTGAAGTAGTTTCAAATCCTGAATTTTTAAAAGAGGGAGATGCTATCAATGATTTCATGAAACCTGATAGGGTTGTTATCGGTGTAGAGACTCCGGAAGCTGAAGAGCAAATGAGAACCTTATACGCACCTTTCTTTAGAACACAAAATAGAATGATTTCTATGGATGTGCGTTCTGCAGAAATGACAAAATATGTAGCGAATGCAATGCTAGCCACTAAAATTTCGTTCATGAACGAAGTTGCCAATATATGCGAATTGGTAGGTGCAGATGTAAATAAAGTAAGAGTTGGTATTGGTTCTGATAGTAGAATCGGATACAGCTTTATTTACCCAGGTAGCGGTTATGGTGGATCATGCTTCCCTAAAGATGTAAAAGCATTAAAACGCTCTGCACAAGAACACGGTTATACCCCTCGACTAATCGACGCGGTAGAGAAAGTAAACAACGACCAAAAATTTGTTATTGCCAATAAAGTAGTTGGTCACTTTGGTGAAGACCTCACCGGTAAAACTTTCGCTATTTGGGGTCTTGCTTTTAAGCCAGAGACAGATGATATGCGAGAAGCTCCTGCCATTTATATCATAAGAGATTTAGTAAAAAGAGGTGCTAAAATAAACACCTATGACCCTAAAGCAATGCACGAAGCAAAAAGTCATTATTTAAAGGATGTAGAAAATGTATCTTATTTTGATTCTAAATATGACACGTTAAAAGATGCGGATGCCATGATACTTTTAACAGAGTGGAAAGAATTTAGATCTCCAGATTTTGAAGAATTAAAAGTGAGACTAAAAGAACCTATAATCTTTGATGGTAGAAACCAATATACGGCATTGAATATGCCAGAAAAAGGGTTTACCTACTACCAAATTGGTAAGAAATAACAACTTTTTAGATAAGAAGTATTTGAAGGTCAAGAACGTTGTTCTTGACCTTTTTTGTTAATAATCAATTAAAAATTAATAGTATACCTAGGCTCTTATCTAGTAATTTTGCGATTCAGCGATTAATGAAATTATTGGGTAAATTGCTGACTATTTTTACTGCGTATCTTTTATTGACCCCTTAGATTGATACGGTTTTTATAAATAACTACTATGCTGTACAGAACATTATATCT
>JANQUX010000058.1 GCA_030730545.1 Maribacter sp.
TAGCAAAATCTGGCTCTTGGAAATGGGATATAAATTTAGACACGCTGAACTGGTCAGATAATTTTTACCATATTCTAAAACGTAATAAAGAAAGTCCTTTGTCATTCGATACATTTTTAGAATATGTTCATGATGAGGATAAAGAAAAAATAGCTGCAAAATTTGACCTAGCCTTAAAAACTAAGCATTTTCCTGATTCAAATTATCGTATCGTATTAAAAGACGGTACCATCAAAATCATGAAATCAATTGGCGAGACTATAACCGATGCGCATGGCGAAGTAATAACAATAATAGGCACCTGTCAAGATATTACAGAAAGTAAAGAAAGGGATCAACAGCTTATCCAAAAAAATCAACAATTAAAATTAACTGAAAACAGTAGCGAAGCAGGTACATGGCAATTGAATCCAAAAACAGGTGCCTTTAAATGGTCAGACAATCTTTACAAGATAACAGATTTTGAACATGGTGAACCTATGAGTTTCGAAGATTTTTACGCTCGAATACACCCAGAAGACAAACTACATGTTGATGAGGCTTTGAAATGTGTACAAAAAAATGGTATAAAGCAAACCTTCACACACCGACTTATTACAAGAAAAGGCAGTATTAGAACATTAGAGATAACTGCAGATCTCGTATCAAATAAAATTAGTAATACTAGAGAATTAATAGGTACGGCACGCGATATTTCTAAAAGAGTAAAAATCGAACATGAATTAATAGAAAAAAACCAACTACTTAACTTTACCGAGCATCTTACAACTATCGGGTATTGGAGATATAAACCTGAAACGAATGATGTTTTTTGGTCAGAAAACCTTTTTCAAATGTTCGACCAAACTAAAACCGACAAATTATCTTTTAATACTTATTTCAATAAAATTCACTCAGATGATAAAGCATTTGTAAAAGAAAAAATAGACCAATCTATCATTGACCACAAATTCTATGACTTTACCCATAGAATAATTCATCGCGATAACTCTGTACGAATTATACAAATTATCGGCAAGGTCACGGTAAACGTAAATGACGGTTCGCAAGAATTACTGGGAACATGCCTAGATATAACCGAAAATGAATCGAGAGAGTTTGAACTTATAAAAAAAAATCAACAGCTTAACTTTGCCGAAAAAATGGCCATGATCGGCTACTGGCAATGGGACACACCTACAAACAAAGTGTATTGGTCAGATAATTTACACGCTATATATGGTCATGACAAAAATGCCGACTTAACCTTTGAAACTTACATTAACTATGTACATAATGATGATAGAGAAAGAGTAGTTTCAAGCCTAGAAAATGCCATGTTAACTGGTAAATTCCCTGAATCAACATATAAAATTCAATTAAAAGATGGTAATGTAAAAACTATTAAAACTGTAGGTCAAATAGTTCGCAATAACCACGGTGAAGTTTTAAAAATGTCTGGTACTTGCCAAGATATAACCGAAATTAAAAGAAGAGAATTAGAATTATTGCAAAAGAATGAGCAATTTAATTTTGCCGAAAAAATAGCGAATATTGGTTCTTGGCAGTGGAACCCAAAAACTGAAGAAATTAAATGGTCAGACAACCATTACAGAATTTATGGATTTGAGATTGGCTGTTCATTACATCTAGATACCATACTTTCTCGCATTCACCCAGAAGACATTGATGCCATACAAGAATTAAAAAAACAAATTTTTATTGATAAGAAATTTGAAAAAATACAATTCCGTATACCATTCGATGACGGAATCATAAAAACAGTAGAGGTTATAGGTGAAGCTATTACTGACCAAGAAGATAATATTATCTTATTTAAAGGCACAAGTCAAGACATTACAAGCCGTGTAAAAGCAGAACAACTAATTAAGGAGAAAAACCAATTACTCTCTTTTACCGAAGAAATGGCACTAATGGGATCTTGGCAATGGAACCCGAATACAGGCACGTCTAATTGGTCAGACAATCTGTACAAGATTTATGATATAGAGCTGGGCCACCCAATAGACATGGATTTATTTTTATCAAGAGTACATCCAGATGATTCTGATAGGATAAAAAAAGAATTAGAAGCCATAGTCAAAGCTAAAACCAACAAATCTATACTGTCATTCCGAATTGTTTTAACCAACGGAAACATTCGTTCTATAGAGCTTTTATCAGAAGTTATAATAGACCGACAAGGAAATATATTAGAAATGATAGGTACCGCACAAGACGTTACAGATCGCATTAGAAGAGAACAAGATTTAATAGAAAAAAACCAACTTTTAAATTTTGCCGAGCAACTATCTAGTCTTGGTCATTGGAAATGGGATATTGTGAACGACGTAATGAAGAAGTCCTCAAACTTATTAAAGATTTTAGATTTCGACGAGGATACTCCCTCCGATTTTAAAACTTATTTAGATAGGGTACACCCCGATGACAGAGACAAGGTCATTTCTGAAAGTGAAAAAATTCTTGACACGAAAAACTTTGATAAATTTCAACATAGAATAATCAAAGACAACGGTAGCATAAGAACTATAGAAATTATTGGCGCCGTATTACTCAATGAAGACGGTGATGTTGTTGAGCTTATTGGATCAAGTCAAGATATTACCGAACAGGTCGAAGCTCAGCAAAAAATCATAACAGTAAATAAAAATTTAGAAGAATCAACAATAGTTTTGACTTCTAAAAACAAACAATTAGCAGAATTTAATCATATTACATCTCATAATTTGAGGTCTCCTGTTAGTAATTTAAATGCTTTGCTAGGTTTATTTAAAAATTCAGAAAGCGAAAGTAAAAAAGTAGAAATATTTGAAAAATTTGAAATTGTTATACATCATTTAACAGAAACACTAAATACTTTAATCGAAACCATAACGATTAAACACAACGCTGGCGAGATTAAAGAAAACCTTTACTTTGAAAAAACTTTAAACAAAACAAAAGAGATACTAGCTGCTGAAATAATGAATACAAGTGCCATTATAAAATTTGATTTTTCTAAAATTAAAAACGTAATGTATAACCCCATATATTTGGAAAGTATATTTCTAAATCTAATTAGTAATTCTTTAAAATATAAAGCTCCCGATAGAGCACCTGAAATTTTAATAATTTCTGATGTTGTAAATGGAAAAACTACTTTAGAATTTAAGGATAACGGATTAGGTATCGATATGAAAAACTATGGAGATAAATTATTCGGACTTAACAAAGTATTTCATAAACATCCAGAAGCTAAAGGGGTTGGTTTATTTTTAACCAAAGCACAAATAGTAGCAATGAACGGCACAATTTCGGCGAAAAGTGAAGTCAATGTGGGTACCACATTTTTCATCACCTTAAACTAATAAATAGATGGACAAAAGTATAAATGTTTGCATAATCGATGATGATGAAGTTTTTCAATACACAATACTTCATACATTAGAAGCACATAAATCTGTCGGTAATATAATGCCATTTACAGATGGTGCCGAAGCAATGACCTTTTTTAATGAAAACTTAGACAATCTTGACAAATTACCAGATGTCATTTTTCTTGATGTAAATATGCCTGTAATGGACGGGTATAGATTTATGGACGAATACACTAAAATAATACCCGAAGTTGTCAAGAAAATAACCATTTACATCTTATCATCTTCAGTAGATTTAGTAGATTTTGAAAAGACAAAAAATTTAAAAGAGGTTTCAGATTATATTATTAAACCTATACGAGAACCTCAGTTGACAAAAATTCTAGCAGAATTGGTAATGAATAAAAATTGATAGAGGGTACTAGTTTTGATCTAAACTATTTTTTAGTAGAATATGCATCATAGCCACCTTCTAGGTCTACTACATTTTTAAAGCCGAGTTCGATAAGTCTTGCTTGAGACTTTAGGCTTCTACCTCCTTTTTTACAATAGACATAAATCTTTTTGGTTTTATCTAGCGTTGCAACTTGTTGGTTGAACTCGTTTGACAACCAATTCATATTCAAAGCACCATTAATACAGCCTGCACCATATTCTTCTGGTGTTCTTACATCAAGCAATATTTCTTTTGTTTCATCGAAGCCTTCAAATTCAACAATTGGTTGCGATTCTATTTGAGCCAAAACAAAATGTGAGCTAAGTATCAAAACAAAAAAAAGTATATTTTTCATTATATAAGTGTTTACACTCAAAAGTAATCATAATACACAAAATTAAATTACTTTTGAAGAGCAGATTATAAAATGGAAACAAACAGCCTAAATCCTGATAAATGGGTAGATCTCTATGCAGACTACCTCTTTAATTACGCCGTAACAAGAGTAAGTGATGCAGAAATCGCGAAAGATCTTGTTCAAGATACTTTTATAGCGGGATTAAAATCTGCAAAAAATTTCAAAGGCGATGCGGCAGAACGCACTTGGTTAATAGCGATATTAAAACGCAAAGTTATTGACCACTACCGCAAAATAAATTCAAAAAAAGGCAAGGCAGAGGTTCGCATGAGTTACAGCTCGCAAACCGACGCTGAAGGTGATTGGATAGAAGAGCGCATTGCAGACCCGAATAGCAATTTTGAAAATGACGCTCTTGAAAATGAAGAATTAGGTCTTGCTATTCAAAACTGCATATCGAAATTACCTAAAAAGCAAGCTCAGGTTTTTACCATGAAAACTATTGAAGGCATGGAAACTGAAGATATTTGTAATGCATTAGGAATTAATGCGTCTAACCTCTGGGTAATGATACATAGAGCCAGAACAAGCTTAATGGGTTGTTTAAATCAAAATTGGTTTTAGTTATGATGATTTCATGTGAAAAGGCAGCAAATATTTGCGATAAAGTCCAATACGAAGAAGCTTCTGGTTGGCAAAAAATAAAATTAAAGTTCCACTTACTAATGTGTAAAGCCTGTGCAAAGCATAGTAAAGACAATACGAAGTTAACATCGCTTTGCAATCAAGCACGACTTGCTGTTTTATCTGATGAGGAAAAGAAGAAAATGAAAGAAACTTTTTCTAAGGCAAAATAGCATACTTATTACTTACTACAAAAAGTAACCACCAAAGTAAAGGAATTGCCTCTACCCAAAAAGATGAGAAATATTTCTTTTGGTTTAATTCCGTCTTAAAAATCACTAGTATTAAAACTAAGAAGAGAATTGTTTTCACTAAAATGTGGGTACGATCCAAATCTGTTTTTAGAAAGGTGATTAAGTAGAACAAAATTGCCCACCCGTAACCAATAATTTTTGCCCCCTTCACCCCTACTCTTTGAGGTAATGTTTTCAATGCGGCATTATCATACTTCAGATCTCGTATTTCAAAAGGCACCAATAGTATCAGTACAAAAAGAAAGCGTTGAAAAGTTTCTACCTTCACATTCCAAGAGATGGTATCTAATTGAGATATTGCCGGTAAAATTACTGTTGTACCTGCCCATACTGCGGCAACAATTAATATTTTTAATCCGCTAAAGCTTCTAAAATTCTTATTCTTCGGTAAAACTGGTAACGCATACAACCCGGTTATAGCTGCTAAAATCAATAATCCGACAAATACTCTTTCCGACAGAAAAAACAATTGATAACCTGCAACAAGAAGGCATCCAAAACTAAAAAATTGTATGTTTTTCTGATACGTATTGGCAACACGAATATATTTCTGGGCTTCAACACCGAATTTCACAAAATTATAACAGCTTATCGATCCGAAAAAAATAAAAAAATAAAGCTCAAGAGGTACACTTATGTTTAAGGTAAGTGCAGTTACATGTACCAAACTAAAAATACCCAAGGCAACGTGAATACTAGCATCGAGGTAAAAATCAAATATCTTATTGATTAAGCTCATTAAACAAAAGTAGCTAAAGTGTTTATAACCTTTAGTTTTGGTTAAAAACTTTCAACAGTTGAACAACTTACAACCCTAATTTAAACACATAAAAGTGGTAATTTTACACATTATATAACAATTAGTATCTATGAAGACTGACGTGTTTTCTCTGCGCCATATCGGCATTAGGGAAGAAGATTTAAATACCATGTTCAACACTGTCGGTGTTGAAAATTTGGAACAACTAATTAGTGAGACCATACCGGATCATATTCGCCTAAAGCAGCCTTTGAAATTAGATGCGCCTATGAGTGAGCATAAATTTCTTGCACACACAGAAGCGTTATCTAAAAAGAATAAAGTTTTTAGAACTTATATTGGTTTAGGTTATCATGAAAGTTTGATCCCTTCGGTAATTAAGAGAAATATTCTCGAAAATCCGGGGTGGTATACCGCCTATACTCCGTATCAAGCAGAAATAGCACAAGGCAGACTAGAAGCGCTATTAAATTTCCAAACCATAGTTGCTGATTTAACAGGTATGGAATTGGCCAATGCTTCGCTACTTGACGAAAGTACAGCAGCAGCCGAGGCAATGACGATGCTTTTTGATGTAAGAAGTCGAGATCAAAAAAAGAACGATGTTGTAAAATTCTTTGTCTCAGAAGAAATATTACCACAAACATTATCGCTTTTAAAGACCCGTTCTATTCCTTTAGGTATTGAGTTGGTAGTTGGCAATCATGAAGAGTTTGATTTTAGTATTGATTTTTACGGTGTATTATTACAATACCCGGGCAAATATGGACAAGTATATGACTACTCTAGTTTTGTCGCTAAAGCAAAAGAAAATGATATTAAAGTTGCGGTAGCCGCTGATATCATGAGTTTAGTTTTATTGACCCCACCGGGCGATTTCGGTGTAGATGTAGTTGTCGGTACTACCCAGCGTTTTGGTATTCCTTTAGGTTATGGTGGTCCGCATGCGGCTTTCTTTGCCACTAAAGATGAATATAAAAGAAGTATACCTGGTAGAATAATCGGTCTTACAAAAGACACCGATGGCAAACCTGCATTACGAATGGCATTGCAGACCAGAGAACAACATATTAAAAGAGACAAGGCAACCTCTAACATTTGTACAGCTCAAGTTTTATTAGCTGTAATGGCAGGTATGTATGGCGTATATCACGGTCCAAAAGGTCTTACCTATATCGCAACTAAAATTCATGCCACGGCCGTTACTTTGGCAGATGCTCTTGAAAACTTAGG
Source organism: Maribacter sp. (assembly GCA_030730545.1). Taxonomy (GTDB): domain Bacteria; phylum Bacteroidota; class Bacteroidia; order Flavobacteriales; family Flavobacteriaceae; genus Maribacter. The sequence continues at coordinate 7,082 of JANQUX010000058.1, forward strand.
GTTATACCAACTAAATACTGCCTATTTCGATACTATAACGGTAAAAGCAGATTCAAGTAAAGTACGCCCAATTGCAGAAGCGAATGAAGTTAATTTCTATTATGTAGATAATGAAACTATTTCAATAGCTATAAACGAAGCGACATCGTTAGAAGACTTAAATCAGATTATTTCAATTTTCGCCGAAGCACTTGGCAAAACTGCATCTGAAGTTAGCAGTTTATTGAAGTCAACTTCAATACCTGAAAATAATAAGCGAACAAGTGCTTTCATGGAAAATAAGGTATTTAACTCTTACCATTCAGAGACAGAGTTAATGCGTTATATTAAAAAGTTGGAGCGTAAAGATTTAGCTTTAAACCACAGCATGATTTCTTTAGGTAGCTGTACCATGAAATTAAATGCCGCAAGTGAAATGTTGCCATTAAGCTCATCGAATTGGGGAAACATTCATCCATTTGTACCAGTTGAACAAGCAGAGGGCTATCAAATTATTTTACGCGAATTGGCAAAAGACCTATCGACGATCACTGGTTTCGCAGATACCTCGTTGCAACCAAATTCTGGTGCACAAGGTGAGTATGCAGGATTGATGGTCATTAGAGCATACCATGAATCTAGAGGGGAATCTCATAGAAACATATGCTTAATTCCTTCATCTGCACACGGTACCAACCCAGCATCTGCAGTAATGGCAGGTATGAAAGTTGTAGTAACCAAGACAGATGAGAAAGGAAATATCGATGTTGCAGATCTTGAAGAGAAGGCAATATTACATTCAGATAACTTAGCTGCATTGATGATCACATACCCATCTACACATGGCGTATTCGAATCATCGATAAAGCAGATCACAAAATTAATTCATGACCACGGTGGTCAAGTGTATATGGATGGTGCAAACATGAATGCACAAGTTGGCTTGACTAACCCTGCTACTATTGGTGCTGACGTTTGTCACCTAAACTTACATAAAACATTCGCTATACCGCATGGAGGTGGCGGACCGGGTGTGGGACCGATTTGTGTTGCACCACAACTTGTACCATTTCTACCTAGCAACCCAGTAATAAAAACCGGCGGCAAAGATGCCATAACCGCTATTTCAGCAGCACCATGGGGAAGCTCATTGGTATGCCTTATCTCTTACGGATATATTAAAATGTTAGGTGAATATGGCTTAACACATTCTACAAAAATTGCCATACTGAACGCCAATTATATTAAGCATAAACTTGAAGGTAAGTTCGATGTTTTGTATACAGGTGAAAAAGGTAGAGCAGCCCACGAAATGATTTTAGACTGTAGACCATTTAAACAAAATGGTATTGAGGTGACCGATATTGCCAAACGACTGATGGACTATGGTTTTCACGCACCAACGGTATCTTTTCCTGTTGCAGGAACTGTGATGATAGAACCTACAGAAAGTGAAAACTTAGCAGAATTAGATAGATTCTGTGAAGCTATGGTATCTATTCGTGCAGAGATAGATGAATCTAATGCCGATGAGCCGAATAACGTACTTAAAAACGCTCCGCATACTTTAGAAATGGCTACGACAGATGATTGGCAATTTCCATATTCAAGACAAAAGGCAACTTTTCCATTACCATACATTGCTGAAAACAAATTTTGGCCATCGGTTCGTAGAGTTGACGATGCTTATGGAGACCGTAATTTAATTTGCACATGCGCACCAATTGAGGCGTATATGGAAGCTGAATAAACGCTATAAACCTATACTAGTAAGCCTTTTCGAGAAATCGAAGAGGCTTTTTTAATTAAGCTTACTTTCAACAATCTTCATTGAGCATCGTAAATTTTACTATGCATGCATATTATATTTTAACAATTTGCTTAAATTTCGGTTACAATTCAATTATTTAAAATGAGCATATCAATTACGGGAACAGGAAGCTATATACCTGAATTAAAAGTTTCCAATGAAGATTTCAATAATCATAATTTTCTAAATTTAGACGGTACTACTTTTAAACACAATAATGAAGTCATTATTGAGAAGTTCAAAGCCATAACCGGTATAGAAGAAAGACGATATGCTCCTCAAAAATACACCACATCTAACTTGGCTTTTTTTGCTGCAGAAAAGGCAATTGAAAATGCACAGATAGATAAAGAAACTTTAGATTATATCATTGTTGCTCATAATTTTGGAGACTTAAAAGATGGGTATATTCAAGGCGATACCCTACCTAGTTTAGCTACTAGAGTAAAACACCAATTACAGATAAAGAATCCGAAATGTGTTGCTTACGATTTAATCTTTGGCTGCCCAGGTTGGCTAGAAGGTATGATACAAGCCAATGCTTTTATTAAGAGTGGTATTGCAAAAAGATGCTTGGTCATTGGTGCTGAAACCCTATCAAGAATAGTAGATGATTTCGACCGCGATTCAATGATATATTCTGATGGCGCAGGTGCTGCGGTAGTGGAAAAATCTGATGATGGTGGCGAAATAATAGCACACGAGTCTGCTACTTACGCAAATGATGAAGCTAATTTTCTATTTTTCGGAGAAACCTATGATAAGGACGATGACAAAAAGAAATTCTACATTAAAATGCATGGTAGAAAAATATATGAATTTGCGGTAACCAATGTACCTGCGGCGATGGCATCATGTCTAGACAATAGTGGTATTAGCATTGACGAGGTGAAAAAAATATTTATTCACCAAGCCAATGAAAAAATGGATGAGGCAATCGTAAAACGCTTCTACAAAATTTACGGGAAAGAAATGCCAGAAGGTGTTATGCCAATGAGTATTTCAAAGCTAGGCAATAGCTCTGTTGCGACCATACCCACTTTATACGACCTTGTAAAAAACGGGAAATTAGAAAATCAGGAAATTAAAAAGGGAGATGTTGTTATCTTTGCTAGTGTTGGCGCCGGAATGAACGTCAATGCAATGGTATACAGAATCTAAACATGTACGAAAACAGCTTTCCGAACAAACGATATAAGCATACACTTCATTTTTTACGCAAACATATTACCACCGACGAATCTATTTTAGATTTAGGTGTCGATAATCCATTCGCCAAAATAATGAAAGCAGACGGTTATTCTGTAGCGAATACTGAAGGTGAAGATTTAGATATCGATTATAGCACGGTAACGAATACCAATGCAGATGTTATTACTGCTTTCGAGATATTTGAACATCTTTTAACTCCGCTGAATTTACTTTCAAATACCAAGGCTACTAAGTTAGTTGCTAGCATACCTCTAAAATTGTGGTTTTCCCCTGCCTACAGAAGTAAAACCGATAAATGGGATAGACA
>JANQUX010000059.1:0-3775 GCA_030730545.1 Maribacter sp.
GATCCATTACATACTCCTCGTTAAATACGGGTAGCTGAATGGTTACGAACGGAATTTCTTTTGGGTCTAATAAATTAAATTTCGGAGCTGTCTGATCTTGTCTTTTTTGAGATAAGTAGTTGATTAACAGGTTCAACTGCGCCAAGCTATAAAAGAAAATCAATAGTAATGAAATACTATAAATTACGATGATAAAATAAGCTAAAGCTAGTTCCATATTATTTAATGCTGTATTTGAAGATCCACCCCAAAATTTTTATGCCTGCAAATATACTACCTTTTACGGTTCCTGATACTTTTGAGATGCCAATTCTTCGTTTGTAACGCACTGGTACTTCGGTATATGTCATTTTTTTCTTAAGAACTTTTAGTTGCATTTCAACCGTCCATCCATAAGTTTTGTCTTCCATGTTCAATTCTTTGAGCTTTTCGTACTTAATTGCTCTGAAAGGACCTAAATCTGTAAATTTTGCGCCAAAAAGTAAACGCATTAAAAAAGTCGCCAACCAGTTGCCAAAAATCTGTTGCGGAGTCATTGAACCTTCTTCACGCAAGCTTTTTGTTCTGGCACCGACTACAAAATCGATGTCATTTTCTAAAATAGGAGCAATTACCTTATCCAGCTCCTCTGGGTAATCAGAATAGTCTCCATCAATAAATACGATAATGTCGGATTGTTTAGCTGTCAATTCTACATAATCTAACCCTTTAAGGCAGGCATAACCATAACCTTTTCTGGTCTCTGTAAGTACTGTAGCCCCTGCAGCTTCTGCATTTTTTACGGTATCGTCGGTCGAATTGTTGTTCACAACGATTACCTCAGATACCGATTTTGGTAGCTCGTTGATGACATGGGCAATAGAATCTGCTTCGTTAAAAGCTGGTATAATTACTTTAATATCTGTCATTATTTTAAATCTGATAAACTATTTTCATTGGTAAATGCACGAAAAGAAGTCCATTCTTTTACTTTTTCACCCTTACTATATTTCTCTGCAGATATCAATTTTGTATCCTTGTATTTAAGGCAATATCCGTCTTTAATTCCTTTAGTTAACTGGCATTTGTGGTTTACACGACCTTTGGTATCGTAAAACAACCACCAACCGATTTCTTTATTGTCAACGAATTTTCCCTCTTTGGTTCTAATTCGATCTTCGCTAAAGAAGAACCAATATTTCTCTCTTTTGCCATAAGCGTAAAACCCTTGTTCAGATTTATGCCCGTTTGGGTGATAGAAGGTCCAATAATCGGTTTTTGTGCTATAGCGAATCCAACCCTCACTTTCTAAGGTGCCGTTGTCGTAATAAGTGCGCTCGTAACGTTTGTCTTCAGGGTTGATAAAAGCTAACAATCCTAAGCAAATAAGAGCGGCGTAAAAGAGTTTAAATAGCTTCATTTTTTTATAATATCAGGTTAACATCTAAATTTTATCTATACCAAAGATTGCACGCTTATTTAGAGCTCTTAATCGTTTAGGTATTCTTTCCTTTTTTTAGCGGAATTTCGGTTCCTTGCCAATTTAAGTTGCCTTTCATGGTCTCAGGAATTGTTATTTCTGCGGATAATTTATTCTTTGTTCTCTTTAATTCAAATTCAATATTTCCTTTTGATGTAGGAAGCAAACCTACTATTTCATTTAGTTTGCCGAATGCCGGAGCGATTTCTACCTCTTCAAAATCATTTTGTACAGACCGGATGCCTGCCAAATAATTAAAATAAAAATATGCGGGCGACCCACTCCACGGGTGTACCTCTGATCTTGTTGGTTTCTCTACACTTTCAAAACGCTCTAAAGTAGTGGTCATATGATTATTGATCATTTGTTCCCAAGGTTTTTGCGCGACGTCGAATAATTCTGGAGCGCCTACTTTTTTAATCGCTTCGAAAAGATAAAAACGATAGTAGTACGTTGCTTGTAATAAATCTTCTTCGTTTAGAATTTTATCTAAAAGTGCCTGCTGCTCATTTGCTGGTATAACATCGGTCAATATCGCCATAATATTGGTATGCTGATCGTAAATGGTTCTATCTGGTCTTTCTGCAAAAAGATTTCTATCGGTATCATAACACAATTCGTATACCGATGTAATAATTTCGTCAGCACGATTTTTATAATTGTTAGCGGTCTGCTCATCACCAATTTCATTGAATAGGCGAGAAGCGTTTTGTAACGCATGTACATAATGTAAACTAACTACGGCAGAGTTGAGTCCGTCGTTTTTAGTAGCGGTACCGCTACCGTTATTCGGTCCGGTATACCAATCTACAAAATAGCGGTATGGTGTTTTGTTGACCAAATTAAGGTCGTTCATATTCTTTTCAAATCCCGCAAGGGTATTAATAATGCCATCTTTATATGTATGAATAAATTCTTTGTTGCCAGAAGTATTGTAGTGATCGGCAATCATATCTACCCAGACCAAAGAATACGTAGGGTAGATAAATGTAGAACGAAGCGGATAAGCACCTAAGATGTTTCCGTCAGAATCTCTAGAATGATCAAACTGGCGAATTGCATTTTTGGTATGTTCGGCATTACCGCTTAAAGTTTCCCAGATTAAGCCTTGTATTTTTGTATCGCCCACATACTGCATGGTTTCATAATAGGCATCACTTAAAAAGTAATCTTGTGTACAGATATCAATAGTACGTTTACAGATGTCAAAAATGTCATTGTACATGTCATCGTCTGAAGTGAACTTTGCAATAGATGGTATGGTAGTTCTTGATCTATGATTTACGAAATGTTCAAGAACAAGTACTTGGTCTTTAGTTTCAATTTCAAACTCAATAAACCGAAACGTACGCATCCAATTCGGAATGAATTTTTGGGCATCTTTTCCGTTAGAAATAATTTCATCGTAATAGCCTAAAAGCTTTTTGTTCTCCAAGTCATTACGATCCCCTTTTTCATTATTGGCACCAAAAAGATTTTCGGCATATTTTATAATAATGGTAGCCGATTTCCCTTTGCTGAAGACTAATTCTGGGAATCCGTTAGTAACGTATTGCTGATCTAATAAAAAAGTGGTTTTTGTGTTCGGGGCAAGTGTCAAAGTACCCAACACCGGAAACTCAGTTTTAATAGGTTTCGAAGAACGAACAATGCTTGCAATTCTTTCCTCATCCCATGAAAGCAATGGTAGATTACGAGGTTCTAATAAATAGGCAATAGATCCGCTCATGCTACTGGCATTCTCGAAAAATTCTACTTTTTTCCAACCAGTGTCATCAAAATCTAATGTTTCCCAATCAGTGGGGTGGTAATTCATGTCAACGATATCGGTAGGGTTGTTAGCGTAAAAACCGCCAACGATTGCCTTTTCTTTATCGCCTCGCCAAACTACTTCATTTGCTGTATACGACTTATCAATGGTGCTTACCCAAGCATCTTTAAAACCGGTTGTATTAATGATTTTAGCATTGTCTGTAACACCGTTTACCATTACACTGGTGAATATAGATTGCATGCCCAAAAACCTTCTTTTTCCGAAATTTATCACCTTAACCGCAATAACATTTTTCCCTTGATTCAGGTAATCTTTAAGGTTTAAGGTTTCATATTTGTAATGTTGAATATCGCTCAACTGAGGTCCGTGAGTAATAAACTGACCGTTTACATAAAGATAGTAATGGTTGTCTGCAGAAATATTGATAATAAAATCAACTTTGGGATCTGCTATTTCAAAGGTGTTACGAAACAACACGGCTGTGTCTTCGCCACCTTTAACATCTGGGTGACTTACGCAACTGGCACTAATGTTCTCCTTAC
>JANQUX010000059.1:3785-10382 GCA_030730545.1 Maribacter sp.
AACCTTCTATCCTTAAACTTGTACACATGTTGGTCATTACCATAAATAACTTCAGGGTAATTGACTTCCGTTTGCGATTGAACAGAGAGAGACACTAATAGTAAGAAGTAAAACAGGCGATTCATGTACTATATATATATTGATGTAATTTGGTTGTAAAGATCATGAAAGAATAGTAAAAACCAGTCTTTCATGAACTTTTTCCTGTTATCTAATTTAAGTGCACTTGAGTTTATGAGTCACAATGCAAAAAAAAATAGCATATTCCATTTTAGAAATGAGATCTATTTCTTGTTCACTAGATCCATTAAATCAACATCGTTACCTAATAAGACATCTTGAGAATTGATACGCCCTTTTTCTGGTCCGTTTTCTAATTTTAAAACTCCCCTAGGGCAAACCGCAGAACAAATACCACAGCCTACACAACTAGAACGTACAATGTTTTCACCTTTTTGAGCATAGGCACGAACATCGATACCCATTTCACAATAGGTAGAACAGTTACCACAAGAAATACATTGCCCACCATTGGTCGTAATTCTAAATTTAGAGAACATACGTTGTTGAAAACCTAACATTGCTGCCATTGGGCACCCAAATCTGCACCACACACGGTTACCTAAAATAGGGTAGAATCCTGTTCCTATAACTCCAGAGAAAATACTACCGATTAAAAAGCTATAAGTGGTTCTTAATGTTTCTGCTTTGAAAATGAATATGTTTGCTGAGTCACTAAAAAAGTGCATTCCTATTAATACAGCGATAATGGTGAAATATCCGATAGCACCATATTTGGCATCTTTCGCCAATTCTTCCCTTTTGTAAATCATAACCCAAGCAAAAACTGCAGTCAAAATAACTGCTACGCCAGAGATAAATACTGTTTTGGTAAGCCAGTATTTACTAGTATCATTACCTAAATACGAGTAAATAACGGCTGTAGTCATTAAGGTTACAAATACTACAACACTATGAACTACCCAGCGCTCAACTTTCCAAGCGAATTTAGATTTATCACTTAGCTGACGAAAAGAATCACCAGCAGTTTCAGCCAATCCGCCGCAACCACAAACCCAAGAGCAATACCAGCGTTTGCCATATTTATAGGTCAAAAAAGGAGAGATTACAAAGATTGATATAATACCGAAAAACAACATCGTCATACCAACACTACCAGAATCTATAAAGCCATTAATACGGTAACGTTCAAAATTGTAATAGTTTAAGGGCCACATATTCTTAAGATCGTAATATGGTAAATCACCATTTAAACGCGCCATGATTTCTGGAATGAAAAAGGCAAATGCAGTTTGAAAAAACATAACACTAACCGTTCTCAACTGCTCGTATTTATTATGACGGTATTTCCAAATGAATTTAGCGCCAAAAGCCAAAATAGCAACGGTATACATAGTACCGTAAACAAACCATTGGCTAGCAGGGTTACCGCTAAGGCCTTTACTTAACGGATCAAATAATGCAATTAAACCCGTGTTGTCGCCATCTTTTACCAGACCTAAATACTGCGGATAAAAATAGAGCACAATATAAAACCCTGTTAAGGCAATACCTCCCATCCAGGCAAGTACACCACGACTAGAAATAGATTTGAACCAAACGCCGTCATTTTTTATTCCCTTATGTTTATGAGCATAGGCAGCTTGTGAAAACCAAATAATACCAGTGAAAATGGCCACGATAGAAATCGTTAGCCACAAGGCACTATTTCCCAAGTTTAAGTTGAACAATTGTAATATAAGTATGCCCATACCGGTCATACCTACTAATACTGCCAATTTTTGGCCTGTGTTTAATGCTTTAGGCGGTTCGCCCGCAAGTGACATACTTCTGTCAAAATTACCCATAGTAGGTGTTTTTTGTATTTGTTATTGAGTTAGGCGATACTGAAAATACGTTTCCAGCTTTTTTTCTTTGCACTGATATTCTTATTGAAATCGGTATTGTATTTGGCAACAATTTCATCCTCATAAAGTTTGTAGAACTCAGGGTCGAAATTGGCATCTTTTAAATAGGTCATTACATGGTCGATATCTTTGTTCTCTGTCAACCATTGGTCAAAAATTTCGTGTCGCATTCTAATTCCAAAAGTGTTTATGCCTAAGAATTGATGACTGTCTTTATCAAACGCAACGGTAATGCATATTTTTTCATAAGCATGGCGCCAATGAAAGTGGTGTTCATTATTTTTTTTACTATGTTCACTAAATACCCAACCGTAGGTTTGGTACTCTACATCTAAAAATTTAGCCGAATTGAACCAGTGACCAGGGTTGTATTCTCTTGGGTTGCCACAAATGGTTTGCGCAAGTGCTTCGCCCATCATTCGACCTGTATACCAAACTGCTTCAATAGGTCTTCTGCTACCAATACCCTCATGCTGTTCTGCACAATCGCCAATGGCGAATACATCTTTTACGTTGGTCTCCAAGAATCGATTAACCTTAACACCTCTGCCCAATTCGATACCAGAATCTTTTAGAAAATCTATATTTGGTGTTACGCCAGCAGTTAAACCCACCACATTACATTCAATGGTTTCGCCTTTATCTGTGACTACAGCTTTTGCGCGTCCATTTTCATCAGAAATTATCTTTTCAAGATTGGTGTCTAATTGTAAATCGATGTGATGTTCTAAAATATGTTCGTTAATCATTGCAGATTCCCCGGCAGGTAATACTCCGTTCCAAAAGCTCTTTTCACGAACTAGAAAAGTAACCGGTATTTCGCGAGAGCGCAGCATTTCTGCCATTTCAATACCTATGAGTCCGCCACCTACAATAACAGCTCTGTTACAAACTTTTTTATTAGGGGCATTTTTCTCAAGCATCTCCAGATCTTGTTTTGAGTACAGGCCTTGTACACCTTTTAAATCTTGACCAGGCCAGCCAAACTTGTTCGGTATAGAACCTGTTGCAATAATTAGCTTATCATATGATATAGCTGAACCATCTTTTAAGAGTAGACTTTTTGAATCAGTTTCCACTTTTTCTACAAATCCGTTCACGAGGTCAATCCTGTTTTTCTTCCAAAACCAATTTTCGTAAGGTTGTGTATGTTCAAATTTCATGTGCCCCATATAGACATACATTAATGCCGTACGAGAGAAGAAGTAGTCACTTTCTGCAGAAATAATGGTGATTCGTTTGTCTGATAGCTTTCGTATGTGCCTAGCTAAAGTGACTCCGGATATGCCATTACCAATAATTACTATATGATCCATAAATGCTTTTATTGATGGGTGTGTCGGTATTAAAGGTAAGAACTTAACAGCCTTCTTTTTATTTAGAAAGATTATAAATTTGTTATACTTCTGTGATACTTTTAAACGTAGTTTGCGTTTTAATAGAATTAAAACGGATTTGTAACCGCAGTAAATCAGTGTTTAATTGGCTTGAAAATTTTAAATAAAATAAATTATTTTTTTAGGAAGTGTATGTTTTTGAAAAAAGCTACGACCTAAACAAACTCAAATGCGAATTTAAATTGCGAATATCATGAATAGAACTTTACTACAGACACTATTTTTCTTTTTAATAGTAACCAATATATCTGCACAAGATGTTAGCACGTTTTTTAGTAAAAGCGACAGTTTTTTTAAAGCCAATGTAGTTGATGGTAAAGTGAAATATACTGATATCAAAAACAATCCTGAAGCTTTGTATGCTTTATTGGAAACAGCGAAAGGTATTTCAGTATCAAAATCTGACGCTGCCACGTATCAATCTTTTTGGATAAATGCTTACAATCTACTTGTTATAGATGGGATTGTTAAGAATTATCCATTAAAATCTCCTTTAGATGTTGCTGGTTTTTTCGATAAAACAAAACATGAAATAGGAGGTAAGTCCATAACCTTAAACGGAATAGAAAATGATTTCCTAAGAGCAAAATTCCCAACAGAGGCAAGATTTCATTTTGTATTGGTTTGTGCAGGTTTGGGGTGTCCTCCAATTATAAACACAGCGTATAAGCCTGCTGCATTAGAAAGCCAGTTGCAGGAGCAAACCGTTTTAGCATTGAACAATCCTAACTTTATAAAAGTAAATAAGAATAAAGCTCAGATATCACAACTGTTCGAGTGGTACAAAGGAGACTTTGAGCAAAAAGGAAGTACAGTTGATTTTATCAATACCTATAGAAAAGAGCAATTACCAGAAAATACAAAGGTTTCTTATTACCCTTATGACTGGTCTTTGAACGAAGCTAAATAATTAACAAAACCTAAAAACTTTATTATGAGTATTATAACTAGAAATTTATTTCTTGCAGTGGCTTTTTGTGCCTTTTTTAAAGGGTATAGTCAAGATAGTTTGCAACAGAAAAGTAATATACAGCAGTACACACCGTCGAAATTAGTGGGCAAAGGGCAGTATGATGTAAAATGGTTCAACAATTTATATACCGAAACCAAGAGTACATTTGCGTCGGGTAAAATACCTAGGCAAACATTTTTTACGTCTACCATTGAAGGGTATACGGGTGTAGGTAATAACAAAAGATGGAATGTAGGTGCAATTCTAGAATTCAGGTCAAACGTAATTGGTGATAGAAGTGCCTTAGATGTATTTAAATTTGATGGAGAGAATAATACAGCTAGATCGGGGCTAACATCGATAGCGCCATCGGTAAAGTTTGTGCCGATTGCTTCGGTCAGTAATTTTTCTATTCAAAGTTCATTCTTTCTGCCGTTGGTGGATAACGAAACTGAAAATGGAGTATTTCTGGATCAAAAAGGATACATCTGGCAAAATAGATTCTTTTACGATTATACCTTCCCGGGTGATAAATGGCAGCTTTTTAGTGAAATCAACTCTGAGCTAAGTTTTGGCGACAAAGAAGAGAGTTTCGCAAATAATAGTTTAAACCTTACACCAGGTTTATTTCTTAGCTATTTTCCATCCAGTAAATTCACCGTTTTGGCTTTGGCGCAACACTCTCAGCGTTTAGACTTAGGTAATGATTTTACACAAGATTTTACAGCCTTAGGTGGCGGTGCAAAATATCAATTAACAAATGCTTTGAACTTAGAAGTGCTGTATACCAATTTTGTTCGCGGTAATAATACAGGTCTAGGGCAAACCTTCAATTTAGGATTACGAGGTATATTTTAGTAATAGTTTGAGTGTTCTTAAAAGAGCCTTTTGTTGTCAGAAACAAATAGGCTCTTTTTTGATGTTAATTGGTATGCTTTTGAACTATAATTGATTACATAACTATTTTGTTCTATATTGAAAATCTTGATGAAAGATTCACATGGGTAATAGTATGAGTATTTGAAAAAATGAAAATAAAAACACTTCCTTTTTTTATTCTAATATTTGCTGGCTTCTTCATGAAAGGGCAAGATATTACGGTGGTAGAATTGAAGTTTGAGGGTGCAAAACGTACTAAGATTTCTTTTATTGAAAATCTCGTAGACGTAAAAGAAGGTATGCTGTTAGATTCTGTTCTAATGGATCGAGACATACTCCGTCTAAAAAGATTGCCGTCTATATCTCATGCGTATTACGAGGTTAAAAATGTAGCAAATGAAACTTGTGAGGTGGCTTATGTTATTGAAGAAAACTTTACTTTAATTCCGTTTGCTAATCTATTTAGCTCGTCTAATGATGATTTTGCTTTCAGAATTGGGTTACAAGAGTTTAATTCTTTTGGACGAAATATTACTTTAGGTGCTTTTTATCAGTATGATAATTACAGTTCAATTGGGTTAAGTGTAAGAGCACCTTATTTATTTTCTAATAAGCTTGGGCTGGCGGTAAATTATAATAATTTCACCACATTAGAGCCTGTATTTTTTCAAGATGACACGGCAGATTATAAATATAACAATACCGGCTTTGAACTCTTAGGACTTTATGAACTCAATTTTAAAAACAGAATAGAATTGGGCTTTAGTCTTTTTACGGAAGACTATGAATATATTGATGGAGCTACCAGTGCTGGTGTACCGTTGAATTTAAATGTAGATAAGCATCTGTTCAAATTTATTTATGATTATAACGGCTTAGATTATTTCTATCATTATTTAGATGGCTTTAGAAGTCAACTTAATTTTCAATATGTAGGCAGTACCAATACCAACTTACCTGAATTCTTAATTGGTTTTAATGATTTTACCTATTTCAAAAGAATAGGCGATAAAGGAAATTGGGCAAGTAGACTGCGGCTTGGTTTGGCTAGTAATGTTGATAGTCCGTTCGCACCCTTTACCGTAGATAATAACTTAAATATAAGAGGGGTCGGAAATACCATTGATAGAGGTACAGGTATGGTTGTTTTAAATACCGAATACCGACAGACTTTAATTGACAAAAATAAGTTTGTACTTCAAGGAAACGTATTTATAGATGGAGGTACATGGCGGAATCCCGCAGGCGGATTTGATGATTTGCTAAAGAGTGAAAATCTTAGAATCTACCCGGGTGTCGGACTTCGATTTATGCACAAGCGAATTTTCAATGCGATTTTTAGGATAGATTACGGCTACGGAATCACAAAAGACGGCGACAACGGAATTGTCTTTGGTATTGGTCAATATTTTTAGCAATCTTTGTGCTTTAATAGGTAGCC
>JANQUX010000060.1:0-4021 GCA_030730545.1 Maribacter sp.
CCCGTCAGCTGTTGGCTCGGCACATCTTAATTTTCCGATATCTAAAAGGTTAATCACCTCTCTTATGCTGTCTTGGGTAGCAGATTCCTTTAAAAGGTCTCTATTGTCCCATGCTTTTTCTATTTGTGCTCTTAATTCTGTCATTTTCATAAAATTTTCTCAAATATAAGTTGAAGTACAGTAATTAGCCATGCGCATGGGCACATATAACAAATTATCCTTTATTTTTGCCAAAAATTAAGTTTGGGAAAGATTCTTGCAATTGATTACGGAGAAAAACGTATTGGCCTAGCGGTTACCGATGATATGAAAATGATAGCATTCGGATTAACCACTGTAGCTACCTCTGAGATCTTTGACTATTTATCTGATTATATTTTAAAAGAAAAAGTAGAGACCATTGTGGTAGGCGAGCCGAAACAAATGGATAATACGGCATCTGAATCTGAAGTACATATTGCTCCCTTTTTAGTGAAGTTGGCAGAGAAATTTCCAACTGTTTCTATTAAAAGGCATGATGAACGCTTTACATCTAAAATGGCTTTTCAGACCATGATAGATAGCGGCTTAAAAAAGAAACAAAGAAAAAACAAAGCATTGATCGATGAGATTAGTGCTACTATTATATTACAAGATTTTTTAAAGACATTATAAATGATTTTACCCATTATAGCATACGGCGACCCCGTATTAAGAAAAGTAGCGGATGATATTGATAAAGACCATCCAAAACTGAATGATTTGTTGGCCAACATGTGGGAGACCATGTATAACGCCAGTGGTGTAGGTCTTGCGGCTCCACAAATAGGATTGCCTGTTCGTATATTTTTGGTAGATACTACTCCGTTTTCGGGCGATGAAGATTTAACACCAGAAGAGCAGAAGCAATTAGATGGCTTTAAACAAGTATTCATCAATGCAACTATTGAAGAAGAAACTGGAGATGAATGGGCTTTCAATGAAGGTTGTTTAAGCATACCAGATGTTCGTGAAGATGTAAGCAGAAAAGGTGTTATTAAAATTACATATTTAGATGAGAATTTTAAACAACATTCTAAAACCTTCGATGGTTTACTGGCAAGGGTTATTCAACATGAGTACGATCATATAGAAGGGGTGTTGTTTACAGATAAATTATCTGCCTTAAAGAAACGAATGTTAAAAGGTCGATTAACCAATATTTCTAAAGGTAAGATTAGTGTAGACTATCGCATGAAATTTCCTGCAATGAAAAAAGGACGTTAAAATGCCTCCATTATTAATAGAAAAGTATAATATTTGTTTTCTGAAATTTTAAAAGAGTTTATGGGTTTAGAGAAAATTTTATCTGTTGCAGGAAAACCAGGTTTGTATAAATTAATTACCCAAACCAGAACAGGTTTTGTAGCAGAATCTTTATTAGATGCAAAAAGAATAACAGTTAGCCTACGTAGTAGTGTAAGTGTACTGTCTGAAATCGCAATTTATACGCTTGAAGAAGAGGTTCCGTTAAGAGAGGTTTTTCAAAAAATCCAAACAAAAGAAGATGGCGGTAAAACTTCAATTAGCCATAAAGACGAAAAAATTAAATTAGAAGAATACTTTTTTGAAGTGTTACCTAATTATGATGAAGATCGTGTTTACGTTAGTGATATTAAAAAGGTTATACAATGGTATAATATTTTGACCGATAATAAAATAACCGACTTTTCTAGCGAAGAAGTAACAAGTGAAGAATCTTCTGAAGAAGAATAGTTTTTCTCTTATACTATATGTAAAAAGCCCTTTTAGGGCTTTTTTTTTGTTTAAAACCTAATAGTAAAGCAATTTTGCTTTATTGCGTAAGCTGTTCATCTACAGTTTTTTGTCATTCATCTACACCTTTCTCTTATCCAACATATATCAATTGAAATAAGATATTAAATGCTGCAAATTTGTGGTGTAGCTTAATAGCCTTAACAAAATTTGAATGATATGAATACTAGTGAATTTGACATTGATTGTGAATTAAAAAGTGCTTTTTTCGAAAATGCATATTCACCATTTGTGATTTTAAATCGCGATCTGAACTTTGTTGATGTAAATCAAGCTGGTGTTAATACCATTGGCATTTCTAAAGAAAATTTCATAGGTAAAAATTTGTTGGACATTTTCCCTTATTTAGAGGGAACTGAGCGGTACGATGCTTATAAAAATGTTATAGAAACAGGCGTACCAATAGGTTTTGATGAGTTATTGTTTAAAGGTGAATTTACTGAGATGACTTTTATGTCAAGGGCATTTAAAATTGGCGATTACTTAGGTATAACAACACTTGATGTAACGAATGTTATCGATGTGATACAAAAATTAAAAAGCTCACAAACCTCATTAACAGAAGTTAATGAAAATTTGAAAAAGAAAAATCAAGAGTTAGAAGATTTTTCATTTGTAGCAGCACATGATTTAAGATCCCCGCTTACGAATTTAAAGAGCCTATTGCGAATGGCTTTAGAATCTGATATTACCTTTAATGAGGTAATGCCTATAGTTGAAAAAATGAATGTGGTCACTAAAGTAATGTGCGATAAGATTACAGGCTTAAATATGGTGATTGCTACAAAGTCTAATTTTGGGGCACCTAAAACCACATTAGAATTTTCAGAGGTGGTAGGTAAATTAAAAACTAGTTATTCTAAAGAAATTATAGAAGGTAGAACAATTATAAAAGAAGATTACTCAGCATGTCCTTCAATCAATTATAATAAAATACAATTAGAGGGTGTTCTTCAAACCCTTGTGTCAAATGCTCTTCAGTATAGGCACCCTAAAAGAAAACTAAGTATTAAAATTGAAACCAAAGATGTTAATGGTAGAGTTCAATTGTCTTTCAAAGATAACGGACTAGGCTTTGAACAAGAATTTTCTGATAAAATTTTCGCCTTATTTAAACGTCTGCATACCCATGTTGATGGTTTAGGTGTCTCATTATATATTATGAAAACCATAATTAACGAAAACGGAGGTACAATCGATGTATCAAGTCAAGTAAATAAAGGAACAGAGTTTATAATAATTTTTTAAAACAAATAATCAAACCATTTAAAACCCCACAAAATGATACGAATATTAATAATTGAAGACGACGAAGTAACGAACTTTATTGCTAAAACAAACCTCGAGAGATTTGGCTATAAAAACATTTCTATTGCCCTAAATGGTCAACTAGGACTTGATTATTTGAAAACCAATACCTCCCCAGATGTAATTTTACTGGATATTAATATGCCTGTTTTAGACGGATGGGATTTTCTTAATAAGTTAAATGAACTAAACCTAGCTTCAGAGATACCTGTTGTAATTACAACTTCTTCATTTAGAGGAGATGACAAACTAAAGGCAGATAGCTATCCTAATATCATAGAGTACCTAGAAAAACCTATAAATTTTCAATATTTAAATACTATTTTATCCAAGGTAAAATTGAAATCTTATGATCTATAAATAAAAAAGCCTTGATGTATTTAGATCAAGGCTTTTTAATTGTCTTTATAGGTAGTTAGTCCTTCTTTATGGTTTCATACGTAAAGTCGCTCTTCTTCCAGTCGATAAGCGCAGAAGGGTAATACTTTACATCCATTCTGTCTAGAAAGGGTGCTTGGTCTGCTAATCGTACTTTATAATCATCCCAGTTTCTATTTTCTTTTGTACTCCAGCTTAATTCAGAATATCCAATAATCCTTGGAAAAGCTAAGTATTCAAGCTCATCTATATTACTTATGGTTTCTGACCAAAGTGGTGCTTCAACACCTAAAATATTTTCCATTGGTAAGCCATATTCTTCTGGTGTCCAAATATAAGCAGTATCTACCGGTATGTAAGCCGCCCAGTGGAGTCCGAATTTAGATAAGGTGTCATATTCCATATCTAAATATGCCTTTTTAGCTGGTGAAACGATAATTTGCATTCCCTTATCTACTGCTTTTTTAGCATTTTCTTCGCTGGCCCACCACTGAGAAATTGAGGTGGAATCTACATCGGCAATGGCAACTTCGTCCCAACC
>JANQUX010000060.1:4031-9941 GCA_030730545.1 Maribacter sp.
ATCATGCGCTTACCGTGTTTCTGTACTATTTTCTCTACCTTATTAATGAAGTAGATGTAATCTTTCTTTTTTGTTACATGACTTTCATCGCCACCAACATGAAAATAAGGACCGGGAGTGATCGCTGAGATTTCTCTAACTACATCGTCTATAAAAGTATACACAGTATCTTTATGCGTATCAAAGGTGCTGAAGCCAACATGCATACCTTCATATAGCTTCGGAGTTTTTCCATTACCGTTCAAGAACGGGTAAGATACAGATGCCGCATTAGTATGACCAGGCATATCAATTTCTGGTATAATGGTCATATATCTTTCAGCAGCATACCTTACAATTTCCTTGTAATCTTCTTGAGTATAGAAACCGCCAGATTCGCCGCCAACTTCGGTACTGCCGCCAACTTCTGTAAGTTTAGGCCACGATTTTATTTCAATTCTCCAACCTTGGTCATCACTAAGGTGCAAATGCAGCACATTTATTTTGTAGTAAGATAGTAGGTCAATATATTTTTTAACATCATCAACACTAAAAAAGTGTCGTGCAACATCTAACATAGAACCTCTATATGCAAAATTAGGGTTGTCGACAATTTTCCCAGATGGTACTGGCCAAATTTTTTGCAAAGCCAATGTGTCGTTACTTTCCATGGGTACTAGTTGTCTAAGCGTTTGTATACCTCTAAAAGCGCCTTCTGCGGTGTTAGAGTTAATAATAATTGAATCTTGATTTATGTATAGTTGATATGACTCTGGTGATGCCAGATCGGTACTATCGCTTTGGTTAATGTAGATAACTCTTTCTACGGTATTCGCACCTTCAGTATTTACAGGTATACTCAGATTTATTTTTTCTTTTAGTTTAGTTGCCAAAAAAGTACCGACTTCTTCAAAACCAGTTGCGTTTTTAGAAGTGTAGATTGCCGTAAACTGGTCTAATGCAAAAGCAGAGTTTGTTGGTATGGTCTTTAACGGCTTGGGTATTAAGCTAGCTTTAGATAAATCTGTAGTTGGCATTGCAATACGCTCTTTCTTCTCTTCGCTACAAGCAATTAATAATAGTGTTAAGCTTGCAAAAAATAGACTTCGAATACAAAAGGTCTTCATTGTGTAGTGTAATTAGGGTTGGTTTACTAAATTTTTCATGGCTTCATACCAAATATCGTAACCTTTTTGGTTCATATGCAGGCCGTCTTCAATAAAAATATCGGTTTTTAGCTTTCGTTTGTTTAACATTGGTTTCCAAACATCTACGTAATATAATTGTGGGTCGTTTTTGGTAAAACGTTCCATTTTTCTATTCAACCTTTTGTATTTTCCTCGAATCTTCCATCTGCTGATACTTGGCTTTGCCGCAATCAATATAACCTCAGTGGCAGGATTTTTAGATTTTATTCGACGGATGATCTCTGCGGTCGTATCAAGAACATCTGCAGGTCTTTTATCTGCCCATAAGTCATTATCACCCTCGTAAATAAATACTTTTTTAGGATTGTAGGATAAGATCAATTCATCGGTAAATACTAGTAAGTCTGATGCTTGTGAACCTCCAAATCCGCTGTTTAAAATTTGATGGTTCTGAAACTCTTGTTCTAGCTTTCTCCATAAACGAACACTAGAACTACCTGTGAAGACTATCGTTTCCTTTTTTGAATCCCAGATAGTATCATATTTCTGAGTAATATTTTTTACCTCTTCGGCGAAGATATTCTCTGTTTGAGAAATGCAATAATTACTTGTTGAAAGTAGAAAAACCGTTATTAAAAATGAAATCTTGAAATTACTCATAAATGCGAATATGACTGATTAGCTTACTAATTAAGTGTTGGTTTTGTTAAACCTTCTGTAAGTGCCCAAGCATAAAATTGTTCGATCCAGTTATCAGAAGCTAATTGTTGTTTTTTCATTCCAAAACCATGTCCTCCTTTAGAATACATATGCATACCTGCATTTTTTCCACTAGTTACCCAATCTGTATACAGTATAGTACTTGGTCTGGCAAGTCCAAGTGGGTCATCTGAAGCACATATTACTAACATTGGCGGGGCATCTTCAGGAATTTTATATTCACCAATAACTGTCATCCAAGGGTAAACAGGTACTATGAAATCTGGTCTTGTAGCCGTGGTATAGTTAAAGGTAACACCCATAGTCACTGCACCACCAGCTGAAAAGCCCATGAATCCAATTTTGTTTGGATCTAATTTCATAGTCTTTGCATTTGTTCTTACATAAGTAATAGCTGCAAGACCATCTGCAATTGAAAGTGGTAAAACGGGAGCAACTCTTTCTCCGATTTTCGCCGGGTTGTTAGTTCCTTCATCTGTAATTTCTTTAATGCCATCTAAACCGGTGGGTACTAATCTATATTTAAGAACAAATGCTGTAATACCATGATTGTTCAACCATTTCGCAACATCTCTACCTTCACTATTAATACTTAAACCGTAAAGTCCGCCACCAGGGGCAACAATAACACTGGTACCATTTGGCTGATCTGCCTCAAAAACTTCTAATCGAGGTATAGCCACGTTGGTTACCACATTTGTTTCCCATATATCTGAGTAATATTCTTTTTCAGCTGTTGACCAATTTACATCGGCATTTGTTTCATATGGTAAGTCTACCATTTTTTGGGCAAGTACAGTCATAGAAGTAAAGATGCAAGTAAGTAAAATAAGACTTTTCATAGTTGTAAATTTTATTGAATTGTTTCAATGAGCATAAATACCAAGGCAGCTAAAACTCCGCCAATTATTGGTCCTACTATTGGTACCCATGCGTAACCCCAATTACTATTTCCTTTATTTTTTATAGGAAGAATTGAATGTAATAAACGCGGACCAAAATCACGTGCTGGGTTAATGGCGTAACCAGTAGGGCCGCCTAAACCAAAACCGATACCCATTACCAATAGTGCAACTGGTAGCGCGTCTAACGACCCTAGTGAAACTGCACTGTCACCCATGGTGCCACCGGCAATATAGAATACACCGAATACAAGTGCGAAGGCTCCAATAATTTCAGTCATCAAATTCCAAAACGGACTCTTAATGGCCGGTGAAGTGGAGAAGGTGGCTAAAATTGCATCGGTGTCTTCTGTGGCTTCGTATTGTTTTT
Organism: Maribacter sp.; assembly: GCA_030730545.1. Classification (GTDB taxonomy): domain Bacteria; phylum Bacteroidota; class Bacteroidia; order Flavobacteriales; family Flavobacteriaceae; genus Maribacter. Next base: position 7,151 of record JANQUX010000060.1, read on the forward strand.
TATAATTAAGCCATACTAAAAAGTTACCCATCATGGCACCTAATATTTGTGCGACTATATAACCTGGTACTGCTGCCCAAGAAAATTTTCCGGCAACGGCAAGAGCTACGGTTACTGCAGGGTTAAGGTGAGCACCACTGCCATCGGCTGAAATGTACACACCGATAAATACGGCAATACCCCATGCAAGAGAAATGCCCGTCCACCCGGCATCGGCTCCTTTTGTTCCCTTTAATACAATGTTCGCAACAATGCCATTCCCTATAAGAATTAGCATTGCAGTACCGATAAATTCAAAAATGTATGTAATCATAGTTTGGTTGGATTTTAAGTCGTTTAAGATAAATAAAATCAAGGAATTAATAAGAAATAAAACCCTTTGATAAGTAATTGATAATTATTGCGCTGTAATTATATGAATTTCAATATAGTGACTTTCAAAAATACATTTGAATACTTTGAGAAGGTTACTGCTTTTATGAATTTATTATTATATAATGCCTGGTTATGGCAACATCTTTTGACTACCTTTCATATAGAATTAACCTATATTGTTATTATCATGAGAAAATATAATCTTTATTTTATTACCTGTCTAGTGCTACTTTTTACAGGTTGCTCATCTGATGATAGCGATGCTACAACTGATGATAGTGCTTTGGTCATTGGCACCTATATGTTAACTGAAATAAATGTGAATATAGCCCAAGATGTTAATGAAGATGGTACTGCTTCTAATAATATATTAGCTGAGCTCGACTGCTTAAACGGCACATTAGAAATTAATGCAGACGGCACTTGGGATCTTGATATGGTAGAACTTGATATTACCAGCGTAACCGGTGATTTTTATGCTATTCGTTGTGGTAGAACCATTAACTTCAGCGGTAAATGGACTTTTAAAAGTAGTGTACTTAATTTAAATGACACAAATTTCAACGACATGGTTTTAAATTCAGCTATTCTAACTGAAGGTGTAAATGAAGAACTGCCAGGTGTGTTAAATAGAAAATTTACCAAGCAGTAAATCTAATATCTAACACCATGTACATTCATTTGCAAAGTGTACACCGACCCCATTGCAGTTATAAATAGAACATCTTGATTTTCGCCACCAAAAGTAACATTGGCTGTCCAGTTTTCATTGATGGGTATATTCTTTAACTGTTCGCCCTGCGAATTGAAAATGGTAACACCTGCACCTGTTAAATAAACATTGCCTTTGTTATCGATGGTCATACCATCTGAGCCCATGTCTGTAAAAAGTGTGCGGTCACTTAAACTGCCATCTTCTTGAATGGAGTAGGAGTATGTTTTTTTGTCACCTATATCTGCAACGTAAAGTGTTTTGCCATCTAGGGTGCCAATTATTCCGTTAGGTTGTGCTAGCCCTTTCGCTACTATTGAGATGTTTTTTAAATCTGGTGAAATATAGTAGACATTTTTTTCTTTTATATCAGCTTCTGTCCTTGTCCAGTATTCTCTTTGGTAGTAAGGGTCTGTAAAATAGATTCCTCCTTTTAAATCGACCCAAAGATCATTGGGTCCGTTTAATTTCTTGCCTTCGAAATCTGTAATTAAGGTATCAATTTCACCTGTTTTATGAATTCGCCATAACTCATTTTCATCATCGGCAGCTGCCAATAAATTTTCATCATTGTCGAAATACAAACCATTTGCCCTACCTGACGATTCCATAAAAGTACTTATAGAATTATCGGTGTGGTTCCATTTCAGAATTTTATTGTTTGGCTGATCGGTAAAGTATACATTACCATTTTTGTCTGATGCCGGGCCTTCGGTAAAGCTGAAATTATTAGCAACTCGCACTAGTTCAGAGCCATCGGCAACCAGTGTCTTCTGATGAGATTTACAAGAAACTATTGCTGTCAACAGTAGATAAGTAAAAATTAATTGGTTATAAAATTTCATATATGCGACTATACATTCTTTAAGTAGTTCATGTTATGCATCATGCTATCAAAAGGGGTACTTGCGTATTCTTCTTGTTCTATATAAATATGTTGAACACCAGATAGTTCTTTCATTTCAAGCATTAACGGAACATCTAGTATACCCTTACCGAATTCTGTACTTACTTTTTCATGCATATCCATATCTTTTAAATGCCAAAGCGGGAATCTGCCTTGGTATTTTTCAAAATAACGCAAAGGGTCTTTACCAGCAACAACTACCCAGCCCAAATCTAGTTCCATATGAACTAATTCTTTTTGCGTATTATCCATAAGCACATCATAAAGTACTTCTCCGTTTTCAGATTCAAATTCGTACTCATGGTTATGGTATCCAAATTTTAATCCGAGTTTATTACATGCTTCGCCGGCAATATTAAACTGCTCAGCAACTTTTTTATAATTATCAATTGTTTGACCGTCACTAGGTAGCGAAGAGCAAATAAGATATTCTTGACCAGAAGCTACCGCATCTGCCATAGTTTGTTCAAACTTATCATCTAAATGTACATGACCGCTTGTAAGTTTCATACCTAAACTTTTGCAAGCCGTTCCCATTTGTGCGGGCGTCAATCCGTAATAATACCCTTTTGAAGATCCGGCACTTTCAATTTCTTGAAACCCAAGGCTAGCTATTTTCTTTAACGTTTTCATAGGGTTAGCAAGCATATCATCCCTAAATGAATATAACTGAACACCATAGGTAGAATTTTTTGTATTCGCCATTGTTATTTGGGGCAGTAATACAGTAGCTGCACTTAATAACCCGGTATTTTTAATAAACTTTCTTCTTGTATTCATTGGTATAGATTACAATG
>JANQUX010000060.1:9951-10339 GCA_030730545.1 Maribacter sp.
TGCTGATCTTCTCAAATAAGATTGTGATTTTAAATGTACGAAAACTAAACAGCATTTTTAGTGCGTAAAGTTGGTGTTGCGTACTTTTGTAAAAATTGTAGCAATGAATAGCAGAAAGGAACAGTTAGAGGCATTAGATAGGTTGTTGACCATTATGGACGAGTTGCGAGAGCAGTGCCCGTGGGATAAAAAGCAAACGATGCAATCGTTAAGACACCTTACCATAGAAGAGACTTATGAACTTGGTGATGCTATTTTAGATAATGATCTCAATGAAGTGAAGATGGAGTTGGGCGATGTGCTTCTACATATTATTTTTTATTCAAAAATAGGGTCAGAGACCAACGATTTTGATATTGCCGATGTTGCTAATGCTATTTGTGATAAG
>JANQUX010000061.1 GCA_030730545.1 Maribacter sp.
AAAGGCTATACAAAATGGTATGACTTCGAATGTAATTGAAAAAGCATTTACCCGATTGCCTAAATCTGTACAAGACGAAACATCTGAATTTATTAAAGAAAGTTTAAAACAACGTCTTTCAACCTTACCTGAGGCCGCAAAAGCATATGCTGAATACCTCAACAAAATCGTAGCTGTAACAGGCACCGAAAAAGACGATATTTTTACCATGATAAAGATGAAAAATGGTGATACAAAGGTTGAAGTAAAACGAATCTTATCAGACGAAAAAGACGAATTAATTTATTCGAGAATTTTTAACGATAGTCTAACCAAAGAACTTTGGGTTTACGGTTTAGGCGATGATGATGTTTTTAAGGTTGAAGGAAGTGAAAACCCTAAAACAAAATTAAGAATCATTGGCGGTTATGGTAAAGACACATATAAAATCGAAAATAAGAAAAGGGTAAAATTATATGATTGGGAACATGAGAAAATAAATATCGAAGAACTAGAGCCTGCCACATCGTTTACGAATAACTATGAAACAAATACTTTTCATTTTAGGTTCTTCGAACCTAATAGCAATATCTTAATTCCAAACATTGGCTTTAGAACAGATGATGGGTTCTTTTTAGGTGGCTCAAATACCTATACTCAAGATGGTATTGACGGCAATACTTTTAAACAACAACATAGTGTAAGCGCCAATTACTTTTTTAAGTTTAAAGCAGCTGAAATTTCATATTCTGGCATGTATGGAAATGTATTTCCTGGATGGAATTTTGAAATGGACGCCTATTTCGCCAATGACCGTTATGTTAGTAATTTCTTCGGATTTGGAAATGAAACTGTCAATAACGAAGATATGTTGAGTCGAGATTATTACAGGGGTAGAATTAGAACTTTCAAGGCAAGTGCAGGGTTAGCCTTTTACAGTCTTCGTGTTAAAGGATTGTTTGAATCGTTCAAAGTAGCAAATAACCCTAATCGACTATTTACAACAGGGAATTTAAACGATGCCGTTTTTGACAATCAAAATTATGGCGGAGCTGAACTGACCGGGGAATATGATAGAGATGATGCCGGAGATTTTCCTTCTAAAGCAATATCTTTTAGTTTTGCTGCCGGTTATAAAATGAACATTAATGACAATTCGAACAAATTCGGATATGCTTCTTTAAAGGTAGGTTTTGATCACAAATTAGAATCAACAGGTAATTTGGTTTACAGCACAACAGCCGAGTATAAAGGATTGTTCGATTATAACGATGTATACTTTTATCATACCCCATCAATTGGTGGCGCTAATGGCTTACGTGGCTTCAGAGATGAAAGATTTACAGGTAAATCATACTTCTATCAATCATCAGACATTAAACTGAAGCTTAAAAGCTATGTTACAGCAGTTTCACCAATTACCATTGGTATGTATGGCGGATTTGATTATGGTAGGGTTTGGATGCCAAATGAAGACTCTAATATATGGCATACATCACAAGGTGGCGGATTTTGGATAAGCAGTCTAAAAGCACTTACCCTTAATATAGGCTACTTCAACTCTAAAGAAAGTAATTTGATTCAGGTTGGTTTCGGTTTGTCCATTTAACACTAGTTTTAATTTTTGTAATTTTCTAAACCTTATTCAAAACCATGAAACTAAGCAATTCATTTAAAGGTTCACTAAGAACATTTACTTACTTTATGGCTAGTGGAACACACTCCATGTTAAAAGGCATTAATTATGTAGAGCTCTATGGAAATGAACCAAGTGCGATAGAAAGAGTCTTTGCCATATATACAAATGTTATTGAATTGGATGGAAATGGTATTGTTATAAATGACAAGTACGCTCAGAAAAGGGCTACGGATTATTTGCATTCATATTATGATTCTACCTTTATAGTTCAACCACAATTTGAAGATTGGGAAATAGAATTACATTAATAATTTAAAGTTCAAATAAAGGATCATTAAAATCATAGAAAAACCTGAATAGTGTCATATATATCCAAAGTAAACATCGATTGTCCCCGTGAAAAGCCTTTCCCTTTTGATATATCTGCGATCAAGTATGCCAAAGACCTCGATTTTTCCAACCCTGTCACCTTCATCATCGGCGATAACGGTACTGGTAAAAGCACCCTATTGGAGACTCTTGCAGTTAGGCTACAGCTTCCGAACATGGACGGTTCTTCCTATGGAAAAAGAGGGTTTGAGGCTGCGAGGACTCTAGTGGAATTCCTTTCCATAGTATGGACAATAGATAGACCTCGAGGATTCTTTTTAAGGGCAGAGGATTTTGGAAACCTGTTGAATGGTATCCAGAACGAGGACAACAGGCAGTCCACCTTTTTTGAGGATATTAAAGGGGTGGTGCCGGAAGGTGTTCTAAAATCCATGCGCGATAATTCGAACTATCAAATACATGCAATGCGTAAAAACTATGGTCAAGACCTCCAAGGCTTTTCACACGGGGAGGCCTACTTCAAGATAATGAATGATAAGATAAATCAACGCGGCATATATCTATTGGACGAACCTGAGGCGGCACTATCCCCCTCAAAACAGCTTTCGTTACTATATTTTATCAAGGAACATCTGAAGAACAACATGTCCCAGTTCATAGTGGCCACACATTCACCTATGCTGATGGCTTACCCAGGAGCGACAATATATCAAATTTCGGATGACACCATGAAAAAGGTAGATTTCGAGGAAACAGAACACTATTCAATAACAAGGTCTTTTTTAAATAATCCCGATGCCTATCTTAGACATCTAGAATAATTGGCTAAAGTTTAAATAAAGGATAAATGATGTTATTAAAAAGAATTTTATTGATAGCTATTTTTGGAGCGGTATTCTTAAGTTGCGAAACTGACTCGCTACCTTGTGAAGATGGGTATATAGAATTACCAGGTCAAAATGGACCTGTTTGCGTACCTGAAGGAGAAGTAAGAGCTATTGACATATTAACGCCTTAAATTCAAAATAAACCACCATGTCTAAAATAGTTTCTACAGCCGAAGAATTTGCCATTAATCTATTAACTGGCAATACTGACCCAAGATATCTTTACCATAATCTTAGGCATACCCAACGTGTTGTAGATGGTACGAAAGAACTTATTACTGGTGAAAAAATTAGTGATGAAGAGAGCGAGTTACTTTTAGTTGCTGCTTGGTTTCATGACCTTGGGTACACTATATCTATTGAGAACCATGAAGAGCATAGTTGCCAATTATCTAGAGATTTTTTAGCTAAAAATAATTGTACACCAACTTTTATTACCAGTGTGTGCGACCTAATTTTAGCAACTAAAAAAGGGTACGAGCCAAAAAATGAATTAGAAAGAATAATTCGCGATGCAGATTCTTCTCATTTTCATGTCAAGAGTTTCATGGTCTCGACAGAGTTATTGCGTGAAGAGCTTTCGTCATTAGGAAAACAAAGTATTAAATCTGCCGATTGGCGCAAAGAGAATATTGCCTTATTACGAGCTAAACATCGTTTTTATACCGACTATGCTATAAAGAATTGGCAAAAAGGGAAAGACAAGAATATTAAGAGGCTCATCAAAGCAAAAAAGAAGAATAAAGAGCTCATTAAAAAGGAAAGTTTAAAAGCTAAATTTAAAGGAGAATTACCCGATCGGGGCATACAGACATTATATAGAGTTACACTAAGCAATCATTTAAAACTGAGTGATATTGCCGATACAAAGGCGAATATTTTACTTTCTGTAAATGCTATTATCGTTTCTATGGCATTGGCAAATTTGGTGCCTAAATTAGATAACCCTTCTAATGACTATCTATTTTACCCTACATTTCTATTTATCATTTTTAGTGTAGTATCTATGGTGATGTCTATTATAGCTACCAAACCGAACGTAACCTCTGGTCAATTTACAGAAGAAGAGGTAAATACTAAAAAAGTGAACCTATTGTTCTTTGGTAATTTTCACAAGATGAAATTAGAGCAGTATAATTGGGCAATGTCAGAACTTATTAAAGACAAAGATTATATCTATAGTTCATTAACTAAAGACCTTTATTTTCTTGGGATTGTTTTAGAAAGAAAATATAGAATTTTACGGTGGACGTATACCGTTTTTATGGTAGGAATGATAATTTCAGTAATTGTATTTGGTGTTGCGCTGAAATTTTATGGTCCAGAACGAATATTAGAACTCCCCGTGATGCAGCCTTAAGTAAAACAGTGTTTTAAATTTAAGAAGAATAAACTAACTGCATTATTTAGACTCCGCAAGTCATTAGAAATATACACGTTAAAATTCCGATTGCAGCAATTACGATAGTGAATTTTAAAGCTTTTGCAAAAGCTGGCTCTTTGATTTGATTATTAACATTTACCCTGGTCATGAGCGGTTATTTAGAATTATACCACAAATTTATGCCGAAACATTCTAGAGTTTTAACTTCATAAATGAATTTCTTGTCTCCATTGCACTTATTCTAAGTCATTGGCATCATGTAACGTATTATTTTACAGATAGTTGTCTTTAACTCATTTGTATCATTGCCTCTTTAAACGTAGCTTTTGGAGCCGAACACATTGGGCACTCATACGCATCATCAATATCTTCAAATTTGGTGCCTGCGGCAATATTAAATTCCTCATCACCAAAAGTTGCGTCATAAACCGTTAAGCAGTCTTGACATTGATATAACGATTGTGTTGCTTCTACAATTTCTACGCTAGTAGTTTCCTCATCATCTTCAGCGCGACCCAATTGATCAAAGTACATTTTACTTAACTCCATTAACAACCCAGGTAATTCGATCTTATCAATATCTTGGGCATAGGTAATATACTTTTGACTATTAGGGTCAAAATGCTCGAAATGCAACACGTTATACGTAGGGCGAACTTCAAATTCTTTAACAATGGTGGGCAAACTATTCTTTTCAATAATCACCGAGGCAAAGTGCGAACGTTTACCCACCTCATTGCTAATACCAAATGTTAGGCCGTAGGTACTAATATCATTTTGATCAAAACTCCGAACCAAATACTTCTTTAACTCAAGCGCTTCGCCATCATCAATAGGCACATGCCAGTTCATCTCTAATTGAGAATGCCTTACATTGATTCCTTTTTTGCCTAAAAAGCGCTCTAAGGCTGGTCTGCTAGATTTTTTTATCCCTTTTACTACAAATGATTTCCATGGGGTAATACAGATTTTACCAATACTGTTGTCCAAACAAAATCCACAGAATTCCTTTAGAAATGATAGGTCATATTTATTGTTTCTCCAGTAAAGCCCTAGCCAATACATATCTGATCCCAAACGGTTCATACCCTCATAGTAAGGGAAGGTTTGAAAAGGAACTTTTAATTCCTTCTCCATTGTTTTATTATTGGTCTCTAAATTCTTGTTCATGACAAAAAACAACTCATCTATGTCCGTAATATCTTCGTAAATTTCTTCAAACTGTTTGGAGATGGAATTGATATCCCAACTATAAATAAGCACCGGATAAAAAGCAGATGATTTCCAGTGTGGTAGTTTAATATTCAAGTACCAATAATCTTCTTGATCAGATGCTATAAAGTTGAGGTTACCACTAAAAATAGGAACTAAGCGTTGTTTTGGATCTGTAATATTGATTTTCAATTTCGGTAAAAAATCAAATCCTTCTAAAATATATAAGTAGGTAGAACCCTTTAACCAATGCGTCATATCAAAAATATCTGCAGATACATACGAACTGACAATGTTCTGATAAGTACGATTGGCAATAATATCGGTATTGAATTTCGAGATACTTTCTAGTTGTTCTTCTTTTGCATCCTTCAGGGGAAACAAAATATCTTGTCGAGACCCGAAATTTACACTTGTGAGTCCGGCAGACTCCAGCATGGTAATAATATCTTTCAATTCACCAGGAGAGGTTACTCCTCCTTTTATCAATATTCTATGAAGATCATCATTCATGTTTCGCTGTTTTAATTTGCTAATACCAGTTGTTTCTTTAATAAATCTTTTATCTCGGGCTTACAACTTCCACAGCCCAAACCTGCACCTGTTTCTGAACATAATTTGTTGAAATCCGAACATCCGCCTCTGATGGCATCTACAATATTACCTTCACCAACCTGACTGCAAGAGCATACCAGTTTCCCTTTTAAAGGAACAGATGTTGAAGCACCACGCAGTAATTCATTTCGTTTTTCAGATAGTTCAATCTCTTCTTCTATCAGTCTTTTAAATTCTGCAAATTCATTTTTATCGCCCAATAAAATGGCGCCTTTTAACGTATCGTCTTTTACAATACACTTTTTATAAAAACGCTTACTTACATCCATTAAAATAATCTCCTCATAAGTAGCATCGCCAATGGGTGAATTCACCATGCCAATGCTGCAGAGGTCTAATTTTTCGAATTTTAAAATGTTCATTAAAACCGAACCATTATAAATACTACTAAAGTCCCCAAGTATAAAATTAGCTGCAATATCGGCTTGTTGTTCTGCAGCCGAAGTAATACCGAAAAGCGAATTTTTGAACTCTGCTATTTCTCCTAAAGCAAATATCGATGGATCACTACTTTGCAAGTATGAATTTACCACGACACCTCTACGCGTATTGATTCCCGTTTGTTTTGCCAATTCAATATTTGGTCTTGTACCAATTGCATAAACTATGGCATTGCACTGAATAGAACGTCCTGTTTTTAAGTTTACAGATAGGCTATGTTTTTGATCCTTATCTTCAAAAACAGTACTTACTTCATTATCGAAATACAGATTTATACCTCGTTCTACTACATCTTCTGCCAATAAGCGACTGGCAACATTATCTAACTGACGCTCCATTAAACGAGGCGCGCGTTGAATTATACTTATATTAATATCTATTTTCTTTAACGCAGCAGCAAGTTCTAAACCTAAAAGTCCGCCACCAACTATAACCACATTTTGGTCTTTAGCCTGCAGTCCGGTTTCTGCGAGGTATTTTCTTAATTTATCGGCATCTCCTCTTTCACGCATCGTAAAACGACCGGGTAATTGTATCTGTACATCGCTAGGTATAAATGCCCTACTACCTGTTGCCATAATCAACAAATCATAGGTGTGCTCTTTTCCGTCAGAATCTAAAACCGTTTTATTCTCCGCATCAATATTGTCAATACCAATACCTTTATGTAAAGAGACCTCTAGCTTTTGTAGCTCGCCATCTTTTAACTTCTCTAAGGCTTCCCAAGAAAGCTCATCACTTACATATTCAGGAAGCAATACACGATTATAAAAAGGATCTTTCTCTTTTGAAAATACGTGTAACTCGTCTATACTATTTTTCTCTCTATACGATTGTATAAAACGATATGCCGCAGCACCTGCCCCAATAACAACTACCTTCTGTTTTTCTTTTACAAATTTTGAAACCTCAACGGCACAATATTTAAAATCGGGTTCTTTTGAAACAGGATCGACCAAATCGTTTGTTAGGTTATTTGCCCTACCAAAATCATTATTTAATACTTTTCCCCAATGCATGGGCAAGAACACAACAGACTCCCGTATGTCATAATTGAGCTGCACTTTTACTTGTACTTGCCCTCTTCTACTTTTTACTACTGCAATATCGCCTTCCTTAATTTTTCTCAAATAGGCATCTACAGCATTCATCTCTAAATATGGTTGCGGTATATGGGTCAACAACCTTTTTACCTTACCCGTTTTGGTTCTGGTGTGCCACTGATCACGAACCCTACCTGAATTTAATATTAACGGGTAGTCATTATCTGTTTCTTCAGACTTATTGTAGAGGGTAGAAGGCGCATTAAAATGAGCTTTCTTGTCATTGGTAAAAAATTTGCGATCTGTAAATAATCTTGGTGTACCCTTATGTGTTTTATGTGGCACTGGCCACTGAAAACTTCCTTCATTGATCAAGCGTTCATATGATAGACCAGAAATGTCTATTTCAGTGCCTTTTGTTAATAAACAGTGCTCGTCATAGACTTCACTGCTATTTTTATAATCAAAACCTTTATAGCCCATTGCCTGTGCAAAACGCCATATAATTTCTGCATCTGGCAATGCTTCACCTGGTGCATCTATAACTTTAGGCAAGTGACTAATTCGTCTTTCTGAATTGGTCATGGTACCTTCTTTCTCTAACCAACCTGCAGCAGGTAGCAAAAGATCGGCAAATTTGGTGGTCTCTGAGTTATGGGATATATCTTGAACTACTACGAATTTTGCCTTTTTTAAAGCTCTTTCTACTTTGTTAGAATTAGGCATACTTACGGCAGGGTTGGTACAAACAATCCAAACTGCTTTTAATTTTCCTTCATCAAGGGCATCGAACATTTCTGTTGCTGTGTACCCTGGTTCGGCTTGAATTTCGCCACCTCCCCAAAAATCTGACACTTCTTTTCTATGTGCAGCATTCCCTAAATTTTTATGTGCCGCCAATAAACTTGCCATACCACCTACCTCTCTACCGCCCATTGCATTTGGCTGACCTGTCAATGAAAATGGTCCGGCACCGGGTTTGCCTATTTGCCCCGTTAAAAGTGACAAATTTAGTAATGATACATTTTTAGCAACACCAATAACACTCTGGTTCAACCCCATAGTCCACATGCTGATAAACTTCTTGGCATTACCAATATATTCGGCAGCTTTGCGAATATCACCAACAGGAATACCACATTTTTTAGCAGCTTCTTTCAGTGATAAGGTAAACGCCATTTCTTTAACCGCCTCATAATTTGTGGTGTGCTTTTTTATAAAGGCGGAATCTATTTTTCTTTTCTCAATTAATCGGCGGGCTATGGCATTGAAAAGAATAACATCGGTGCCCGGTAATATCTGTAAATGTAAATCTGCCCCTGCGCACGTCTGTGTTTTACGTGGGTCTACAACAATTATTTTTACCTGCGGATTCTCCACTTTATGCTTTTCTAATCTTCTATATAAAATAGGATGACACCATGCCGGGTTTGCACCTGCTATCAAGAAGCAATCTGCCAACTCAATATCTTCATATGAAATAGGCACAGAATCTTCGCCCAAAGTTTTTTTATAACCTACCACGGCAGAACTCATGCAAAGCCTAGAATTGGTATCTATATTATTGGTGCCAATGAACCCTTTTGTAAGTTTATTGATGAGGTAATACTCTTCTGTTAAACACTGACCAGACACATAAAAACCTACACTATCTGGACCATGCTTGGCAATAATACTTTTAAAAACTGCAGCGGCACGTTCAAAAGCAGCGTCCCAAGAAACACGTTGTAACGGATGATTTCTGCTCCATTTCATTTCTGGATACAGAATACGATCTGTAGTATCTTGAGCTACGTAATTTAGATTACGTCCTTTGCTACACAGCATGCCTTTATTAGATGGATAATCGGGATTACCATCTACTGAAATAGTTCCTTTTGCGTCAACATTTACCAACATACCACAGCCGACACCGCAATAGGAACATATTGTTTTATGAGTTTTATTACTATTCATTTTATCAATGATAAAGAATGGTTCAGAAGTATACTGCAAATTATAAAAAGTACGTATAAATACGTACTTTTTTATCGTAAATGTTCTGCGTAAAATCGAGTGATCCGCAATTATTCTGCTTTAAGACTGAGAATGGATCAATAAATAGTAAAGTGAGGTATTGAAATGTTAAAATGAAGTATCCTTTATTTAAACTTTTGTTTATGATGTAACACCCTTAGTATATAAACGGCATCATTATGAATAATAAAATGGATTGAATATCTAAACGTATTAAAATGAGCTCTTCGAACATTTCGATAGTAAATCTGATAAAGAAATGGGTTGGCTTTTAAATATGCTATTTGGCTTTTAAAATCATTATCAAATGTATCCTCTAAACCAGATGCTTTATAATGACATTTTGCAGTTAAGAAATCCTTCTCGGCATCTTTTGATACATTAATTTTATATGCCATTCCTACTCATTACTTCTTCAATAGAGGAAAATTCTATTTCATTATTATCAAATTTATTCAATAAATCATCCATCATATCGGTATACTCCTTTGAGGGGACTTCTAGCTTTTTAGCCTGCTCTATAGCTAAAAATTCTAAGTAGTTTTTAAGGCTGCGATTTTGCCTTTTTGCTTCCGCTTCCAAAGCAGAGATAATTGTTTCATCTAAGTGTAATTCCTTACGTATCATAATAGAAATATATTTATACGTACAATTTACGTATAAATATCGAATTTAATACAATTTTATCCTTTACTGAAGTTATGAGCTTTAAATTCTAGATGGTAAGAAATCATGTCACAGGCTAGCTCCGGAATGGGCCTGCGT
>JANQUX010000062.1 GCA_030730545.1 Maribacter sp.
TATATATGCCGATTTAGGTAGTGTTTTATTGGTTAACGGAGAACAGAACAAAAGCTATATTTCAGATATTCAGCATGTAAGAATAAGAGAAACTGTTGCTATTAGTCCTGCTAATTGTCTTATTGCGCTACAATCTTTAGTTAATTTACCTTCTTCTCATATTCATAAAACAAATGTAGCTGAGAATAAAGTAAAGGTATTAGATGCCATAAGAGATGTTTCTGGTGCCAATACAACTCCGTTAGTTGCTTCAAGCGGATTATCTATTCAATATGCGATTATGATGGGATTGGTGCACCATGCAATTGAAAATCATAAAGGAAAAGCGATTAAAATTGTTGTTCCCCCAAATTGTTACGGTGGTACAAACGACCAAGCAAGACGCGTTGCTGCTTGTAATGAAAATATAGAAATTGTTGATTTACCTGTAGATGGTGATAATGATATGGTGCAAAGTATTGATATCGTTTTGGCTAAACTAGCAAAAGAAGATGCCATTCCTTTTATTATTGCCGAAATACCAACAAACCCTAGAGTTGAAGTACCAGATGTTCATAAATTAAGAGCTGTATTAAGTGCTAAAAGAAAAACGGCAAGTGGGAGTGATGCTATAGATCCTGTATTTATTTTGGATCAAACGTTCTGCCCCAATGTTCACTATTTAGGGGATGGAGATATTTTGTCATCCGTAAGAACAATTTCATTTGCTAGTGGGTCAAAATTTCCAAGTGGCGGTAAATGCACTGCAGGATATTGTGTAGCAAATACTATAGCAGAAAATTTAATGGATAAAATCGCCTTGCATTTAAGTCTGTGTGATAATGAAGCTACCGATTTGCAAATGGAAATATTGGCAAAGCAAATGCCTTCGATGATACAAAGAATTCACGATGCTTATGTGAATACGCTTGATTTTGTAAACTTTATAAAGAAGACATTACCTGCCGCTAAAATCAATTTTGTATCTGAAGAATTGGCAAACGAAGGTTTTACACCTTCTGTTTTTTCATTAGACTTGCCTACTAAAGGCGATAGCCCTGAAGAAAGAGAAACGTATAAACGAGAAATGAACCATAGGCTAATCAACCTAATGATTACCGAAATACCAAATGAGAGCAAATACTGTGTTAGCTACGGACAGTTACATGGTTGTTACTGGACGATACCGGCAACTTCTACCCAAGGCACCACTAAAGAAGATGATAAAGACTATATAGCTCGTGTATCACTTTCTCCGAATATGGATGTGGAGCTTCACAAAAAAGTATTTCTGAAGTTTGTTGAAAGTATGTAAAAACTGTATTAAAAAAGGCTATTCTATATAGCCTTTTTCACGCATCCAATCATCATTGAACATTTTACCAATATATCGGCTACCGTGGTCATGAAATAATACGACGACCACATCGTCTTTTGTAAAATGTTCTTTTAATTGCAGCACTCCTTTTATGGCAGATCCTGCAGAATTACCCAAAAACATGCCTTCTTCTTTCGCTAAACGTTGCGTGTATACTGCACCGTCTTTATCGGTTACTTTGGTGAATCCGTCAATGATGCTGAAGTCCACATTTTTAGGTAATATATCTTCACCTATACCCTCGGTTACATAAGGGTAAATTTCCTTTTCATCAAAAATTCCTGTTTCATGGTATTTTTTAAATACACTACCATACGTATCAATTCCCCAAATTTTAATATCCGGATTTTGTTCTTTTAAATACTTACCTACACCCGAAATTGTTCCTCCTGTTCCTACACCAACTACAAAGTGTGTGATTTTACCATCGGTCTGTCTCCAGATTTCTGGTCCCGTACTTTCGTAGTGTGCTTTTGCATTACTAGGGTTATCATACTGATTTACGTACCAGCTATTCGGAATCTCAGTAGCTAACCGTTTAGAAACCGAATAATAAGATCTTGGGTCTTCTGGTTCTACCGCTGTTGGGCAAACCACAACTTCAGCACCTACAGCACGTAAAATATCGCACTT
>JANQUX010000063.1 GCA_030730545.1 Maribacter sp.
AAACACAACCTAGAATACATGGAAGGCCCTGTTGGTTTCTCAAATCTAGATAAGGTTGGAGTTCTAGTAGAAGGTTTCGATCATATTGGCACCATGATTACTTGGTACAACCATTCTTACTATCAAAGCCACTACGAAAATTTGGGCTTTGTAAAGGAAAAGGAATACATGGAAAATAAATTTCCTGCAAAAAATGCCGATCCTGCTTTGTTTAGCAGGTTGAATGATTTGGTAAAAAAGCGCTACGGACTTAAAGAAGTCAATTTCACCAAGACAAAAGAGGTGATGCCTATGGCAGACGAAATGTTCGACCTTTTTAATGCAACGTATGCTAAGCTTTCTTCATTTGTGCCAATTACAGAAATACAGAAAGCATACTTCAAAAAAAAATATATCAGCTTTATAAATCCTGAATACATAAAGTTTGTTAAAGATAAAGATGATAAACTTATTGCTTTTGCCATTGTTATGCCATCATTTTCAGAAGCATTACAAAAAGCAAAAGGAAAGTTATTCCCCTTCGGATTGTTCCATTTGCTAAAAGCTAAAAAGAATAGTAAAGATGTTATTTTCTATTTGATAGGCATAGACCCCGAATATCAAAATAAAGGTGTTACCGCTGTTATATTCAATGAATACCATAAAACATTTAATGAAAAAGGCATTGACATGTGCTACAGAACTCCCGAACTTGAAGAAAACATTGCTATCAAGCAAATGTGGAAACATTTTGACCCGGTAGTGTACAAACGTAGAAGAACGTATAGAAAATCTCTATAAAAAAAGACAAAAGAAAAAAGCCCGAAATCATTTGATTTCGGGCTTTTTTAATATAAATTAATGAGATATTATTCTCCCATTGCGGCAGCTACTGCTGCAGACAATCTTTTGTAAGTACCATTTTCTAAACGCTCACGAATTGCAGAGAAAGCTGTTAGCGTCTCTTCTACATCTTGTAATGTATGCGAAGCGGTCGGTATTAAACGTAAAAGAATTAATCCCTTAGGTATTACCGGGTAAACAACGATAGAACAGAAAATACCGTGATTTTCACGTAAATCTTTTACTAACGCCATTGCCTCAGGAATACTACCATTTAGGTAAACTGGTGTAACACAACTAGTAGTTGAACCAATATCAAAACCTTTCTCCTTTAATCCGTTTTGTAACGCATCTACATTTTCCCAAAGTTTCGCTTTAAGCTCTGGTTGCGTGCGTAACATATCTAATCGCTTTAATGCTCCTTTTACGTAAACCATTGGTAATGATTTAGCGAACATTTGAGATCGTAAATTATATTTCAAATAATCAATTATACCTTGATCTGCTGCTAAGAAAGCACCAATACTTGCCATTGATTTAGCAAAGGTTGCAAAATAAACATCAATATCATCTTGAACACCTTGCTCCTCGCCTGCTCCAGCACCAGTCTTTCCTAAAGTACCAAAACCATGTGCATCATCAACCAATAATCGGAAAGTAAACTTTTTCTTAAGAGCAACAATTTCTTTTAGCTTTCCTTGCTCACCACGCATTCCAAAAACACCTTCAGAAATAACCAAAATTCCTCCACCGGTTTGTTCTGCCATTTTAGTGGCACGTTCCAAGTTCAACTCTAAACTCTCAATATCATTATGTTTGAAAGTAAAACGTTTACCCATATGTAGACGTACACCATCAATAATACATGCATGAGAATCTACATCATAAACGATAATATCATCTTTACCTACTAAAGCATCGATACACGACATGATTCCCTGATAACCAAAGTTTAATAAATATGCAGCTTCTTTTTTTACAAAAGCAGCACATTCTTGCTCTAGTTGCTCATGAAACTCAGTATGCCCACTCATCATCCTAGCTCCCATTGGGTAAGCAGCACCATATTCGGCGGCAGCTTCGCCATCAATCTTTTTAATTTCAGGAAGATTTGCCAAGCCTAAATAGTCATTGATACTCCAGGTAATCACATCTTTTCCCTGAAATTTCATTCTATTAGAAATAGGACCTTCCAATTTTGGGAAAACAAAATATCCCTCTGCTTGTGAAGCCCATTTGCCTAAAGGGCCTTTATTCGCTAAAATTCTTTCAAATAAGTCTTTCATTGTTTAATTTGGATCTGTCTGCAAAAGTAAATAATTTTGATAAAAGTTCATAAATTATTTATAATGCAAAAAAGTGGGCTATAAACCCACTTTTTATATTCGATATTATAATAAAAATTACTTTATATATTGGATCTCTTGTGTCTCTTCGACTGTTTCGGTATTTAAGAAACCTTGATCTTCCATCCATTGATCGCTATAAATCTTACTCATATAGCGAGATCCATGATCAGGAAAAATACAAACTACATTACTATCCTTGTCAAATGTATTTAGTTCGTCTAATTGCTTAATAGCCTGCATAACGGCACCACTAGTATACCCAGCAAAGATACCCTCTGTTCTAGAAATCTCTCTAGCTGTATGTGCACTTTCTGCATCGGTAACTTTTATAAACTCGTCAATAGCACTGAAATCTGTAGCACCAGGAATCAAATTTTTACCTAAACCTTCTATTCTATATGGATAGATTTCGTTAGTATCTAATTTACCTGTTTCATGATATTTCTTCAATACTGAACCAAAAGCATCAACACCGATAACTTTAATATTCGGATTTTGCTCTTTTAAGAAACGAGCTGTACCAGATATAGTACCACCTGTTCCACTACAAGCGATAAGGTGCGTTATTTGTCCGCCAGTTTGTTCCCAAATCTCAGGACCGGTAGATTTATAATGCGCTTCCATATTCAGTTTATTAAAATACTGATTAATGTATATGGAACCTTTAGTTTCTTTATGCAATCTTTTAGCCACCTCATAGTACGATCTTGGATCATCTGCACTTACATGCGCCGGACATACATATACCTTTGCGCCCATAGAGCGAAGCATATCTATTTTATCTGGAGATGATTTAGAACTAACCGCTAGAATGCAATCGTACCCTTTAATGATACTTGCCATTGCAATACTAAAACCGGTATTACCTGAAGTTGTTTCTATTATTGTGCTGCCTTCGGTAAGTAAACCTGCCTTCTCTGCCTGCTCAATAATATGAATCGCAATTCTATCTTTAGAAGAGTGACCCGGATTGAAAGCTTCTACCTTAGCGTAAAAATTACCTGTTAGGTTTTCGGCTATCTTATTTAATTTAACTAGTGGAGTATTACCTACTAGTTCTAATATATTGTTGTAAGCCCTGATCTCATTTTTCATAAGGGGGGATCAATGTTTAGTTATTGTATAAACGAAATTTGTTAAAATTTCTGATGCAAATTTACTGTTTTTTTTCCATTATGCGATTTTTCCTTCTAAATCTAAAAGAAATGCATATTCTTTAGCCACCTCGCGTAAAGACTCAAACCTACCTGAAGCACCACCATGACCTGCATCCATGTTCGTATCCATAAGCAAAAGACGATCATTGGTTTTTAATTCTCTTAATTTTGCTACCCACTTTGCAGGCTCAAAATACTGTACTTGAGAGTCATGTAGACCTGTTGTAACCAACATATTGGGGTAATCTTGCGCAATTACATTATCATAAGGAGAATACGATTTCATGTATTCATAGAATTCTTTTTCATTTGGGTTACCCCACTCATCATATTCACCGGTAGTAAGTGGAATAGAATCATCTAACATAGTCGTAACCACATCAACAAAAGGCACTGCCGCTATAACGCCGTTATATAAATCTGGCTGCATATTTATAATTGCGCCCATTAATAAACCACCTGCAGAGCCACCCATAGCGTATAAATGGTCAGCACTGGTCATTTTTTGTTCAATTAAAAATTTAGAACAATCAATAAAATCTGTGAATGTATTTTTCTTCTGCAACAATTTACCAGTCTCGTACCAACGACGCCCTAAGTACTCACCTCCCCTAATATGCGCTATTACGAATACAAACCCTCGGTCTAGTAAACTCAACCTTACCGTAGAAAAATAAGGATCAATAGTTGAACCGTACGATCCATAAGCATACTGTAGAACAGGTGTATGCTCGTCTAAAACGGTATCATTTCTATAAACAACTGACATGGGTATTTTTTCACCATCTCTTGCAGTTGCCCATAAACGTTCTTCTTTGTAATTATTTTTATCAAACAAACCACCAAGAACCTCTTGTTCTTTTTTGATTTCTCTTTCTTTGGTACGCATATTAAAATCAATAACCGAACTAGGGGTTGACATTGAGTTGTAAGAGTATCTTAAAATCTCAGTATCAAAATCGGGGTTACTACCAACGTATGCAGTATATGTTTCACTTTTAAATGGCAGAAAGTATTCTTCTTGACCATCCCACCTAATAATTCTAATTTTATTGAGTCCGTTTTCACGTTCAGAAAGTACATAGTACTCTTTAAAAATGTCAATATCCTCTAATAATACCTCTTTGCGATGCGGAATAAATTCTTGCCAGTGATTCGATGTAGTATTCTCTTCTGAACAACGCATTAATTTGAAATTCAATGCCTTATCCATATTGGTTAAAATATAGAAACTATCCTCGTAGTGAAAAATAGTATATTCTAAACCTCTTTTTCTAGGTGAAAATATTTCAAACTGCCCATCAGGGTTATCCGTAGAAAGCGTTTGAAATTCAGAAGTCATGGTACTAAATGAACCAATCACCAAAAACTTCTTCGATTTTGTTCTGTAAATAAATGTGCTAAATGTATCGTCCTTTTCATGAAAAATCAGAACATCTTCAGAAGTGGGCGTACCTAGTTTATGCTTATAAATTTTATCTGAACGAAGGGTAACCGGGTCTTTTCTAGTATAAAACAATGTTTTATTGTCATTTGCCCATACTCCGCCACCAGTCGTATTCTCTATTTTATCTTCTAAAACTACACCTGTTTCAAGATTTTTTATCTGTAAGGTATATTGTCTTCTAGAAACGGTATCTACACCAAAAGCAGCCAATTTATTATCAGGACTAATAGCGATACCACCCAAACTAAAGTAATCATGACCCTTTGCCATATCATTACAATTGAACATGACTTCTTCAACTGCCTCTAAATTTTGTTTGAATCTTGAATGCACCGGGTACTCACCACCTATTACATATCTAGTACTATACCAGTAATTATTTAATTTATAGGGAACCGAAGAATCATCTTCTTTAATTCTACCCTTCATTTCTTGAAACAAGGTTTCTTGAAACTTTTTGGTATGCCCTGTTAAGGTATCGTAATACGCATTCTCTGCCTCTAAATAAGAGATAACATCTTTATTCTCCTTTTCATTTAGCCAATAATAATTATCTAAACGAACATCATCATGAATAATTAATTCTTTAGGAATTTTTTTCGCCTTTGGCGGATGTTTAGCAGTCATAAAAACTTCATTATAAAATAGGACAACAAAAATAAGACTAAATAATCGACCCCCGTTTTATTAGTTTGAAAAACTGAAATACTCCTATTTTTAGTACTTTTACAACCTAAATCTAAAATTGAGAGTATGTTTGGAGATATGATGGGCATGATGGGAAAACTTAAAGAGACCCAAAAAAAAGTTGAGGAAACTAAAAAAAGATTGGATACCGTAACCTTAGAAGAAAAATCTAACGATAATCTAATTTCAGTTACCATTACTGCCAATAGAGAACTTAAGAAAATAGTAATAGATGACAGTCTTTTGCAAGACAAAGAGCAATTAGAAGATTATCTAATTATGACTTTGAACAAAGCAATTAAAAAGGCAACTAACGTTAACGAAACAGAGTTAGCTGCTGTAGCCAAAGACGGCATGCCCAATATTCCTGGCATGGATTCGTTATTTAAGTAAGATTGGCAGGTTATTTGTATTAACCTATAAAATATTGATTATGAAGTACTTTATATTATTGTTTATGATTTCGCTGCTGGCAACTGCTCAAGCAGATTTAAATAATGTAGGTGATTCTAAATGGCTTACTAATTATGACTCTGCTATTTCTAAAGCAAAGAAGCAGCATAAAAATGTGCTCGTATATTTTACAGGTAGCGACTGGTGTCCGCCATGTAAAATGCTAAAGACCGATTTATTCGAAACGCATGAGTTTCAAGAATTATCAAGCAACTATATTCTTCTATATGTAGATGTTCCAAGAAATAGAGATTTGATATCTGAAAAGCAAATGGTGCATAATAAAGAATTATTGACCAAGCTGAATAAGAAAAAGGTATTTCCATTGCTGACCGTGTTAGATTCAAAAGGAAATGAATTAGACCAATTATCTGGTTACAGCATGAACGGTGTAGTAGATTCACACCTTAAACTGTTAGAGAATAATAAAAAATAAAAAATTGAGATTTTAAATAAAGGGCTTACAAAATGTAAGCCCTTTTTATTTTTATAGATTTCTATAAGACCCCTACCTATAAACCATTCATTAATTAAGGCATTCAAAAACGAAACGGATAACCTCTGCAAGAGTAGTTAAGAAATCACCACTACATGCAATTGTAGCCCCACAAGCCTTTAAAAAGAGTTCGATACTTCAAATAATCAATAGAGCAACCAAGAAATCCTCTTCTAGTAAATCTTAAAACATTCGCAAATACAATCCCGATAAAAGTGTATAGGTATCGTAGTGTATTAACTGCCTGTGTACAAAATTAATTGTGTCAATAAATAATGATAACAAGCATTATTCAGCTACAGGCAGAATTATAGCTGGTTAAATATAAAGCACAAAAAAAGGGCTTACTTTACGTAAGCCCTTACTCCTATTAATACACTATTTACTAGTTATTAATTAATCTAAATTGAGTTCTTCTGTTTGCTGCGTGCTCTCTTGCAGTACAAGAAACACCATCTTTACATCTGTTTAATAATTTAGTTTCACCGTAACCGTTAGCTACTAAAAGACTAGAATTAACACCTTTTGTAATTAAGTAATCAGCAACCGCTTTAGCTCTTCTTTCAGAAAGATCTTGATTAGAAGCTGCTCCACCTTGAGAATCTGTATGAGAAGCTAATTCAACTTTAACACCTGGGTTTTGAGCCAATACTGGTAATAATCTGTTATCGATTAAGTTTCTTGCTTCTGCAGTTAACGTTGCGCTACCAGACTCCCAGTTAATAGGTAAAGCTTGGTACTCAACTAATGCACACTCTACTTCTTTCCAAGTAGTTAATCCACCTTTTTCCTTTAATACCTCTTTAGAGATAGTAGTAGTTTTTGCAGGGATCAATTCTTCTACTGTGTAAGCATCTTTATCTAAAACTGTTTTAGTAATTTCTCTGTATTCAGCAGGAATAATTTTTTCAACTACAGTTGCAGGTGAAATTAATACTGATTTAGTATATGATCCATTTTTAGAATCTAATGGAGAACTAGTAGTAGAAGCATCATTTGCAAGAACTTGAGTTGAAACTGTCTCAAATTGTGCAGGATACCCTTTGTAACACCAATATCTACAATCATCAGGGTTACCTGACTCACAATCAGGAGCAGCAACTCCTAATTCCCATTGTGCATAAGCTGGCTTTATTTCTAATGTTTGGGTGCTAGGAGAAAAAGAAGCAGGAATCACCTGTAAAGAATTTCCACCTCCTTTAGATACATACGTTACAGTTTCTGTTCCCCACTTAGCAGGAACTACCGTAAGTACTTTCTCTTCTTCTCTCACTAATACACGTTCTGTAATTGTCTTGAATGTAGCAGGTACCGTTTTTAAAATCTTGTACGACGGATTTGTTGTAATTGTTGTTGACTCGTTCACATAAACATCTGGAGTCGTACAACGAACATAACATTTACCAGGTTCTGGATTTGACGGCAAATCTTGAGCCATTGCAAAAGAAGCTGAAAATGCAACTGCTAGAAATAATACTTTTTTCATTTTGATAAGGATTTAAATAATTAATATTTGGCAATTTATGTTAATATTTTAACATTTCAACAAGAAATACCCTACTATTTATAAGCTTTTTCTTAATCAAAAGTTAATGAATTAACTTCTCAATAGTTTAGACACAGCATTAATTGAAAAGTCACTAAAAGCAGAGAAAAAAATATTTATCTTTAATGATATGATTAAGATTGATAAAAAAGAAGACGGGTTTTACCAGTTCATTTTAAAGTCTGATAATGGCAACACCCTATTAAAGAGTGTATCGTTCCGCACTGAGAACGAAATAGATAGCACCATTAAAGATATAAAAGCTTTGAAAAATGCTAACGGTAAATTTTTTGAACGCAGAACAAATACCGATGGGAAATTTTTGGTGGAATTAAAAAATTCTACAGGAAAAATAATTGGCTCCAGCGGACTTTACTCCTCTGAAGCCGGTATGGAAAATGGAATATTAAATATTTCTAACAGTATTGACTTAGGTATTAAATAGCCGCCAATTGCTTTAATAATTCTTCGTGCATGTTATCTGTGTAATCTAAATGGGTCACCATTCTCAATTTACCTTGACCCATACCAATGATTAAAATATCCTTTTCCTTTAAGCTATTTACAAATTGATTACTGGTCATATAAGATTCATCTATTTCAAAAATGACAATATTCGTCTCTATAGGCTCTACCTTTTTTATGAAAGATATTGATGCTAATACATTTCCAATTTCTTTAGCTTTTTTATGATCCTCTGCCAATCTATCAATATTATTATCTAAAGCATATATTGCTGCGGCAGCCAAAAAGCCAGACTGGCGCATACCACCACCAAAAATTTTACGAATTCGTAGCGCTTTGTCCATATGTTCTTTTGCACCTATTAACAAAGAACCTACTGGGCAACCTAAGCCTTTACTTAAGCATACGCTAATAGTATCGAACAACTGACCGTATTGCAATGCCGTTTCATTCTTTTCTACCATAGCGTTCCACAACCGAGCTCCATCTAAGTGATATCCTAATTTATAATGATCGCAGACTTTTCTAATTTTCTGAAGCTCTTGAAAATCCCAACAAGTACCACCACCTTTATTGGCTGTATTCTCTACACATACTAATGTGGTAAGCGGACTATGATAAAAATCTGGCGGATTGATTACCGACTCAACCTGAGCAGCCGTCATAGTACCTCTATCTCCATCTACCAATCTACAAGAAACACCGCTATTAAAACTTACTCCGCCACCCTCATAATTATATATATGAGCATATTTATCGCAAATCAATTGTTCGCCTGGTTGCGTATGTAATTTTATAGCAGTCTGGTTCGTCATAGTACCACTAGGAAAAAATAATGCAGATTCCATTCCAAAAAGCTTGGCAGCTTTTTCCTCTAAAGCATTTACTGTTGGATCTTCTTTAAAGACATCATCACCAACTGCAGCAGACATCATTGCATCTAACATGCCTAATGTAGGTTTTGTTACCGTATCACTGATAAGATTAATTAGCATAAGAAATTGTAAAAACTGAATTAATGAAAACAACTCATTCCAATAGGCGAACCATCAGGAATCTTAGGCGAAGGTATTACTTTGAACAATTCTGGATGTTCTCCAAATGTTTTAATTCTTTTAACCATTTCTGCACTAATTGCATTTGAGCCAGAATCTTTAATCAATTGAATATTCAACTCATTTAATTTTTGAGAAGCAATCGCATTTACCTGCGGATGAACGTTTGTATGCCCTGCCAAATTCATAATATGAAATAACACTCTAAAATTAATAATGGTCTGGGCTTCGCTCAAATAAGCATCTTTCTGCTTCTTTTTAATAGTTGCTGCAATCAATTTATCTAAAACCTCATCCAAACCAACATTATCTGTGGCAATTGCTTTTTGTTGAATTAGTCTTGATGCTTTCTCTGGATGTAATAAAAACGTCAATGTCATATCTGAGGCAGTTTCAACAGCCGACAATGCATCAAAAGAAACACCTGTTTTACCATTTATAGATTCTCTTGTTCTTGGTGTACCAAAAGCACGTGGCGGAAACAAGCTTAATTTATCTTTAGGTATGGCAATTTCACTGGCATCTAAAGTTTTCAAAACAACTTTCAACGCTTCTTCTTGAATTTCTTTATCTGCAATAGCAACAACTTCTTGTCCATCACCTTTTATAGCATAGTTATATTCTAACCCTCCTATAACCTTCGCTACACCTTCCGTCTGGTACCTATGAAAGAAATAAAGTGGTACAAATACATCTTCTAAAACTGAATATGGCGTACCGTCTTGAATATTATCCGCAGAAAAATTAGAAATAGCTACTTTACGCAGCTTCAGCATATCATCTAATTCTTTACTTACATCTGTTCCGTTATC
>JANQUX010000064.1:0-3419 GCA_030730545.1 Maribacter sp.
TAATTTTATCTATTAAAACAATAGGTGCTTCCACCTCTTTCCCTGCATTGTTAGGGTCCTCTTCTGTTGTTTTAATATTCATTTCAGGTCGTACCCTTTGTCGGGTAATCTGAATTAAACCAAATTTACTAGGAGGTAGTATTTTGTGCTTGGCACGATCATCTTTCATCTCATCTCTAAGATGTTCAAATAGCCTTTTTCTATGTTGTGGTTTTACCATATCGATAAAATCTACAACTATAATACCGCCCATATCACGAAGACGTAATTGTCTTGCAATCTCTGATGCGGATAAAAGATTTACCTCTAGGGCAGTGTCTTCTTGGTTTTTGGCTTTGTTAGATCGGTTACCACTGTTTACGTCTATTACATGAAGTGCTTCTGTATGCTCTATAATTAAATAGGCGCCTTTGCTCATTGCGGCAGTACGGCCAAAAGACGTTTTTATTTGTCTTTCAATACCAAATTTCTCAAAAATAGGTACGTTGGTGTTATTGTAGTGCTTAACGATGCTCTCTTTTTCGGGAGCAATTTCCGACACATAATCCTTAATTTCATTGTATAAGGTGTCGTCATCTACATGTATACCGGTAAAACTATCATTGAATACATCTCTTAAAATAGAAGATGCTCTATTGAGTTCTACGAATACTTTTGATGGTGTTTGAGCACGTTGTAATTTTTTACACATTGCTGTCCATTTGTTCAGCAAGTTTTCTAGATCTTTGTCCAGTTCTGCAACTTTTTGTCCTTCTGCGACTGTTCTAATGATAACACCAAAACCTTTAGGTTTAATGCTTCTAACGAGTCTTTTTAACCTGTCTTTTTCTTCCTTGCTCGCAATCTTTTGAGATACGGATACACGGTCAGAAAAAGGAACCATAACCAAGTAGCGTCCGGCAATTGATAGCTCTGAACTAATTCTTGGTCCTTTAGTAGATATAGGTTCTTTTACAATTTGCACCAATAGAGATTGGTTTGCTTTTATGACATCGGTAATAACACCGTTTTTGTCAATATCGGTCTCGATGGGGAAATTTCCTAAAGTGTAATCATTTAGTTTTCCTGTGCTCACTTGTTTTATGAACTTAAGCATAGAAGATAATTGCGGACCAAGGTCATGGTAATGCAAGAATGCATCTTTTTCATAACCGACGTTTACAAACGCTGCGTTAAGCCCGGTAACCGGCTTTCTGATTTTGGCGAGAAAAATATCGCCTACAGAAAAATCGTTACTGTTTTCTTCTTTATGCAGTTCAGTGAGTTTTCCATCCTTTAACAAGGCAAAGTCAACAGATTGGGAACTAGATCTTACGATTAATTCTCTATTCACCTGAATATATTTTTAGTCGTTCGGCTATTAAAATAGGGAACGAACTGATTAAACAATACCATAGACAAATACAAAAGTATTTGCCGAAATCCGAATTCTGGATTTCTATGTCAATGAACGTATTTTAAAAAGAAAAAGTAGTTATTAAAACTACTTTTTCTTGTGTCGGTTAGCTCTTCTACGCTTTTTGCGCTTGTGTGTTGCTACCTTATGTCTCTTTCTTTTTTTACCGCTTGGCATAAAGTTCTTTTTTTAAGATTAATTATTTTACGTGTACGTTGCTCTTAACTCCTTCTACAAAAACCTTTGCAGGCTTAAATGCTGGAATGTTGTGAGCGGGTATTTTAATAGTTGTGTTCTTGGAAATATTTCTACCGGTTTTTTCGGCTCTTGTTTTAATGATAAAACTACCAAAACCTCTTAGGTAAACATTATCACCACTTTCTAATGATGTTTTTACCTCTTCCATAAAAGATTCAACAGTTGCCTGTACATCTCCTTTTTCAATTCCCAGTTTATCTGAGATTTTCGATACAATTTCCGCTTTCGTCATCTTTCAATATTAGATTTTCTGTATGTTTTTTCGGGTTGCAAATATATAAATTAAATTCAATCTTTCTTTCTAATGGGTTAATTTTAAGTGTATAAACTGCTACTTTTATCACTTAGCATAGAAGAGCATGTCATTTTCGGGTAAAATTTTAGATTGGTATCATATAAATAAGCGCAGTTTACCATGGCGCGCGAGTACTGATGCGTACAAAATTTGGCTCTCGGAAATTATTCTTCAACAGACCCGGGTAGCTCAAGGAACCCCGTATTACTTGAGGTTTATAGAGACTTTCCCTACTGTTGATGACTTAGCCAATGCAAATGAAGAGCAGGTTTTAAAACTTTGGCAAGGGCTCGGGTATTATTCAAGAGCCCGAAATTTACATTCAGCTGCGAAAATGGTGGTCGAAGAGCACGGTAGCAGATTTCCTGATAGTTATAAGCAACTTTTAACATTAAAAGGCGTAGGTGACTATACGGCGAGTGCTATTTCTTCCATATGTTTTAATGAACCACAGGCTGTTGTTGATGGAAATGTATACCGAGTGCTTGCAAGATTTTATGGAATAGACACCCCAATTAATAGCACAGAGGGTATAAAATACTTTAAAGCTTTGGCTGAAAAAGTAATGGACCCAGATCATATTCGAGATTACAACCAAGGTATTATGGAGTTTGGTGCTATACAATGCTCACCAAAAAAGCCATTGTGTTTGCATTGCCCGTTAAGCGATAGTTGCGTGGCATTGCAAAAGGGTCTGGTGGATCAATTGCCCGTAAAATTGAAGAAGACAAAAGTGCGCAATAGATACTTCAATTATCTTATACCTATATATAAGGATGTAAGTGGAAATCAATTTACGCGTTTAAATCAAAGAATAGGAAAAGGTATTTGGCAGAATCTATGGGAGTTTCCGCTATTAGAATCAAAAGATTTCCTTGAAATAGATGATGTTACTATAAGGTATAAAGAGGTGTTGGATACTTTGCCGTCAGTTGAAATACTAGAATACAACGAAAATGCTATTGTTCATAAATTATCGCATCAACATCTACATACCAGATTCTGGATTATTTACACCGATAATAAGTTTGAAGGTCAGATTCCGGTTGAAAAAATAACCGAATTTCCTGTACCTGTTTTAATCGCAGATTTTATCAAAGCATTTAAATTTTAGTACTTTTGATTTTTATATCTTTAAGTTATGAGCGGTACATTAAATAAGGTAATGTTAATTGGGCATTTAGGCGATGAAGTTAAAATGCATTATTTTGAAGGTGGCGGTAGTATTGGCAGGTTTCCGTTAGCTACAAATGAGACATATACCAACAAATCTACCGGTGAACGTGTTACCAATACTGATTGGCATAATATAGTGGTACGAAATAAAGCTGCTGAAGTTTGCGAAAAATATCTTAGTAAAGGCGACAAGGTATATGTAGAGGGTAGGTTGAAAAACCGTCAGTGGCAAGGTGAAGATGGTGTTACTAGATATTCGACCGAAGTACATGTTCAAGAATTCACTTTTTTGAC
>JANQUX010000064.1:3519-8706 GCA_030730545.1 Maribacter sp.
CTATTGGACCCAGACCCCTTACCGTTTTTAATGACAACATTAGTTGTAAACGGTGTTTTTGCAATTAATATAGTTGTACTTTTTGTACTACTTCTTTGCTCTGCACTTATTTCTGGTG
Organism: Maribacter sp.; assembly: GCA_030730545.1. GTDB lineage: Bacteria > Bacteroidota > Bacteroidia > Flavobacteriales > Flavobacteriaceae > Maribacter. The sequence continues at coordinate 3,638 of JANQUX010000064.1, forward strand.
CCGAAGTGGCAATGTTCGGTCTTTCGCCAACCGAGGTTAAAGAGCTTCAAGACGAAAAATCTGCTAAAAGTGCCATATTACTTAAGCTTCTAGAACGACCTAAAAAATTATTGGCAACCATACTAATAGCAAACAATGCTATAAACATTGGTGTAGTTCTGCTTTTCAGTATCATTGGTAATACACTTTTTGAAAATATAAATGCCGTATTGTTCGGTGTATTATCAGTTCGTTTTTTGTTAGAAGTCGTGGTAGCAACGTTTCTGATCTTAATGTTCGGTGAAATTCTACCAAAGGTATATGCCAACAGAAATAGAATGAGCTTTGCGCATTTAATGGTATATCCATTAAGAGTGTTAGACTTTATTTTTTCGCCATTAAGTTTGCCAATGCGTTCGGGCACCTTGTTTTTGTATAACAAACTAGGTAAACAAAAATCGAGTTTAAGTATCGATCAATTGTCGCAGGCATTAGATTTAACTTCTCATGGCGATACTACTAAAGAAGAAAAAAAGATTTTAGAAGGTATTGTAACCTTTGGTAATACAGATACCAAACAGGTAATGAGACCTCGTATCGATATTTTTGCGCTGAACGAGCAAATGAAATTCCCCGAAGTTTTAGGTGAGATAAAGAAGAACGGGTATTCTAGAATTCCGGTATTTGGCGAGAATATCGATACCGTAAAAGGGGTGTTGTATGTAAAGGATCTATTACCATATTTAGATAGAAAGACCTTTAATTGGATGACACTTATTAGAGAGCCCTATTTTGTACCTGAGAATAAAAAGTTAGATGATCTGCTGGGTGAATTTCAAGAGAAGAAAAATCACTTGGCTATTGTTGTTGATGAGTATGGTGGCACTTCTGGTTTGGTAACCTTAGAAGATATTATTGAAGAAATTGTTGGCGATATCAGCGATGAGTTTGATGATGAAGATTTAATTTTCTCTAAACTCGACGAGTATAATTATGTTTTCGAAGGAAAAACTCCTCTTAAAGATTTTTACCGTGTGATAAAATTAGATGACAACGAAATTTTTGAAAGTAATAAAGGAGAGTCAGAAACACTAGCTGGCTTTGTTTTGGAAAAGGCAGGAAGCTTCCCGAAAAGAGGCGAGAAAATACAGTTCGATTCGTATACTTTCGTAGTTGAGGGTATGGACAAGAAAAGATTGAAACAAATAAAAGTAACCTTGCCACATGAAGTTTAATGTATTGATTATAATTTTAATAGGTTTTGCTTTTGTAGTAAGCTGTAAAGAAGAGCCAATAATCCCAAAGCCAAAAGCTAAAATGCGGTTAGAATATCCTGAAGGTAAATTGGCGGACTTAGAAACCGAGAATTTCAGTTTCAAATATAATCAATTGGCTAAGGCTGAATTAAATGGCGATAAAGCCTATACTATTTCTTATCCAGAAATGAAGGGCGCAATCTTTCTAAGTTATAAGAAAATCGATGGTAACTTATCTAAGTTAATAACTGATTCTAAAAGGCTTAGTTATGAACATGCGACAAAGGCCGACAATATTGTAGAGCAACCTTATGTGAACCCTGATGAGAAAATATATGGTGCTTTATTTGAGGTACAGGGTAATGCCGCTTCACAATCGCAATTTTATGTTACCGATAGCACAGAACATTTTCTAACCGGTTCTGTTTATTTTTATACGAAACCCAATTATGATTCTATTTTACCTGCAGCGTCATATCTTCAAAATGATATCAGGGGAATCATAGAAACACTTCGGTGGAAAAAATAAAGTCGTATGATGACAAAACAAGACCTTTTAGATTGTCATAAACGAATAACTCCATTTATTCATAACACAGCTGTTTTAACTTCTAGACTAATTGATAAAGAGGTTGGTGCTCAAGTATTTTTTAAGTGCGAGAATTTTCAAAGGGCAGGAGCGTATAAAATGCGCGGTGCTACCAATGCCATTTTACAGTTAAGCGAAGAGCAGAAGAAAAACGGCGTAGTAACACATTCGTCTGGTAATTTTGCACAAGCATTATCATTAGCGGCGCAGAGTGTGGGTGTTATTGCACATATTGTAATGCCAAATACAGCCCCAGAAGTTAAGAAAGTCGGTGTTATAGAATATGGCGGGAAAATTTATGAGTGTGAGCCTACAGTAGAGGCGAGGCAGGCATTAGCAGATGAAATTGCCATGAAAACAGGAGCTACTTTCGTGCACCCATCCAACGATAACAATGTTATATTGGGTCAAGGCACGGCTGCTTTAGAACTGTTATATAAACAACCTGATTTAGATTTTATATTTTGCCCTGTAGGCGGCGGCGGACTCATTGCCGGTTCAGCATTGGCGTCAAAATACTTTGCGAATAACTGTAAGGTTTACGGAGCGGAGCCTTTTGAGGCTGATGATGCTTACCGTTCGTTACAAAGTGGCAAAATAGAAACTAACGAAACCGTAAACACTATTGCCGACGGATTAAAAACAGTTTTGGGTGACAAGAACTTTCCTATTATTAAAGAGCTTGTTAGCGGTATTGTCAGGGTAACCGAAGATGAGATTGTTGCCGCAATGAAATTGGTTTGGGAACGTATGAAAATTATCATAGAACCTTCTAGTGCGGTAACCGTGGCTGCAGTTTTGAAACAATCAAAAGAGCAGCCAGAAGTTTTTCAGAATAAAAAAATAGGAATTATAATTTCTGGGGGTAATGTAGATTTATCTAAGTTACCTTTTTAGAATATGTAATTTTTACTGCTTACTTAAAATCTCTTCAGCACGCTCAATACTAGAATTTATATTCTCTTTTACTTGTTGAACTTTCTCTTCCTCTTCTTTTAACCATGCTTTCTTTTCATCAGAAAGTTCTTTGCCGTTCATTATTTCTTCAGAATTGAAACGATTACCAAAACCTTGCATCCAGTCCATCATAGATTTATTGGCTTCCTGTAAATCTTTCATTGCTTTTGCTTCAACCGATTCAACCCCAAGAGAATCTGCCATTGGTTTTAATTGCCCAACTAGTTTGCCAATAGCTCCCATTTTTGGCATTACCTCATCATGAATGCTCATTACGTTCTCCATTTTAGAAGGCTCTTCAGCTTTCTTGGTTTCTTTGCAAGAAGTGAACGTAATTAATGTAGCTATGGCAAGTGTATAAAGTATATTTTTCATTTTAGTTGTTCTTAGGAGTAATAGCTGTAATAGTTTTGACAGATGTAATGGTGTAATTGTAATCTTTGACTTTAGTATCGGTAATTATGGCCTTTACCTCTTCAATAGTTATAATTGTTGGGTCAAAAGAGATAAGGCCGCTTTTATTTTCAAAACTGATTTCTGAAGAAACGACTCCTTCGCTATCCATTAAATTTGAAGAAATTTTATCGGCACAACCTTCTTGGCAAGCCATACCTTCTATAGTAACTAGTATGGTACTACTGTCATTAGTTAAAATTTCAGCAGGTAAAGCCTCACCTTCCTGTGCTAAACAATTATTTATTACTAAAGTAAACATAGCTATAAAAAGGACTACTATTTTTGATTTCATAATGATAGATTTAACAAATACAATTAATAAATGTATTTGGTTATAGTGTAAAGATACCAATTATGTAAAATGGTTTTAGATATCAATTGTAAAAATATCGGAATAGGGATTGGTTTATTTAGAAAAAACATCATTTTTGTTCAAAATTTTAAGAGTTGAAGCATATAGACCAGAAGTGGCTTTACCTAGTAATTCTATCATTTATATGGGGTTCGTCTTTTATATTAATAAAAAGATCTCTAGTTGGGTATACGCCATTGCAAGTTGGTGGTTTAAGAATTGTTTTTGCATCGGTATTATTATTCATTCTCGGCTTTAGATCTTTAAAGACACTTTCAAAAACCGATTGGAAATGGGTTGCTATAGCGGGCTTATGTAGTTCATTCTTTCCTCCTTTTTTCTTTGCCTTGGCACAAATGGAAATTAGTAGTGGTATAACCTCTATTTTAAACTCCGTAGCACCATTATTTACCACATTGGTGGGTATAGCGCTTTTCGGACTTTCACTAAAGGGAAGGCAAGTTTTAGGGGTGTTAATAGGTCTTTTTGGTACTATAGTACTTATTGCTGCAGGTATGGAGAATAATGTGAACCAGAACTATTGGTATTCTTTATTTATAATTATTGCTGCGTTAGGGTATGCCTTTAATATCAACATTATTAAGAAGTATTTATCTCATTTAACGCCGTTAGCAGTAACGACCGCTAGTTTCGGGGTCGCTTTTTTACCAGCCTTAATCATTTTGATTTATACGGGAGTATTTCAGCAGTTTTCTGGTAATAGTGCTATGCACGAAGCTGTGTGGTATATTATGGCATTGGCATTTTTAGGTACGGCTTTGGCGAACATCCTATTTAATAAATTAATAAAATTATCGAGTCCCGTATTTGCAGCATCGGTAACGTATTTGATTCCTCTTGTTGCAGTGTTATGGGGTTTTTTAGATGGCGAGAATATCAGTATTTTACAGCTATTGGGCGGACTCATTATCTTATTTGGGGTATGGCTCGTAAATAGGAAAAAAGTGATTGTTCTCCAAAAATAATTCGGCATACTGTAACAAACTTGACTTACGGTTGTCTTTGTATAGAACTAATCGAAAAAAACTAAAATCATGAAAAAAATTATATTCACGCTACTTGCGGTAACCTTTGTTCTAGGCGGTATAAATGCTCAAGAGAAAACATTCAACGTAAAATCTTTCGATAAACTAATTGTTAGTCCGCATATAGAATTAAACCTAATAGAAGGCGAAGAAGAAAGTGTTGTTATTGATAATGCAAAAATATCGTTAGATAAAATTAATGTAGAAGTAGAAGGTAGAACTTTAAGGTTGTACTTAGATGGTGCTAAGGTGGTAACTAAATCTGAGCGTATTTCAAATGATCAATGGCGCGGTAGTAAATCGCTTTATAATGGCACAATGGCTTCTATTACGGTAACGTATAGAAAACTCGAAAATTTATCGATACGTGGCGAAGAAATTGTTAGATGTAAAAATCTTTTTAATGCTGATGATTTTAAAATGTCGTTATACGG
>JANQUX010000064.1:8806-10265 GCA_030730545.1 Maribacter sp.
GAAACAAATATTAATTATACTGGTAACCCAGAAGTGGATAAAGGATTGATATTCGGAGAAGCAACCATTAGAAAAATAGGATAAGAACTTGACCTAAAAATTGTATAACAAAAAACCCGCTAAATAGCGGGTTTTTCTATTTGTAATATATTGTTATTATTCAAAATCAGCAGGCGATACACCATCATTAACTTTGATTTCAGAAACTATGAATTCAAAAGATTGTGGACCAACAGTCTGCATTATTTTATAAGGGAACAATATACCGGCTACCTCTTTGTAATCTTCAAAATTAGAAGTGCTTGCAATTTGCTGACCTTGCATTTCAGTTACGGTCACCTCTTGTAATTTAAGTCCGGTTTCAACATCGTAGAAAGCAGATTTGTTTTCACCGACCTTAAGTTTGTAGGTATTTTTATCACCAACCATTTCCATGCCTTCTAAAGAAATGGTGTCGTCGGTCAATAATTGAAGTTCAGAGAAAGGGGCAGATTCTTTTTTAATGGCTTCAAATTCCTTTTCTTCAAGATCCTTGCGTTGACCCTGCATAACCATGTAGCCAGAATCTCCGTTTAAAACTTGTTTGCTAACAGAATTACCCATCATTTGTACATCTTGCATTAGTTGATCGCTAGACGTTTTTTTGATGTTTAGGTCAAGCTTCATACCTTGCATTTCTGCTGATGCCATCATTGCTAGGGTATTGACACCCTCTAATTTCGATTTTCCGCCAATAGCCTCAATATATTTTTCAAGTATCGATTGTGCAGATACGTCGCTTGGTAATGCAGCATTGTAATCGGGCGTTTCAACTCTGTCGGCAGTTTTAGAATAGGCAAGAACAGGAACTTTCTTTCCTTTAAACTCCACATTTTCTAGGTTGGCCAAAATATCACTTCCTTTACCAACGACAATTACTCGTGCATTGTCAACATTGAAATACTTTTTAGCGGCTGTTTCTACTTCTTCTTTACTAACCTTGTCTAGTTTCTCTAAAAATGTTTTGTAGAAATCTTTAGGTAAATTTTCTTTCTCTACGTTTAAGGCATACCTAGCAATTGTTTCTGGATCTTCTAAAGCCATTATAAAGCTACCGGCATATAATGCCTTGGTGGTTTTTAACTCTTCATCTTTTACAGGTTGTGTATTTATTAGGTCGATCTCTTTTAATAATTGCACGACCGAGCTATCGGTAACCGTATTTCTTACTTCAGCAGAAGCGGCAAATCTAGAAGGACCGTATTTATCATTTCCAAGAGACGAATATGCGCCATAAGTATACCCTTTATCTTCTCTAAGGTTCAGGTTTATTCTACTGTCAGAGCCCCCACCTAATATTTGGTTCGCTAATAATGCCGCAATGAAATCGGGATCACTCATTTTTAGGTTAACAATATTCTGTACTGTAATTTCTGACTGTACGGCATTTGGCATATCTACAAAGTTGATTTGCGTATTC
>JANQUX010000065.1 GCA_030730545.1 Maribacter sp.
TTTCATCAAGGGTTTATTGATGGCTTAGGGCTTACGCTTAACGAAAATCATATTGTCAATCAAATTTTGTATCTGGATGACAAACAGAAGTGGCGCAAGCTGCTCGATAAGAAAATTGAGGAACTCAACAAGAGTTCCAACTTTGGTTCGCAGAATAAAGTAGTCCTCGGCAAAATTCAGCATATTCTGGACCAAATCAATGCGGATGATAATGCACGGATAATTCGTGGTCATTTAAACATTGTTTACTGGGCTCGGGAAGCCCGAGAGCTAGATAGAATTACTGCAAAGATTAAGACCGAGTTTAAGGAATTGGATATCATTCCGTATTACCCTAGAGGCGAAGAACGAAAGAATTATATACTGAACAGTTACTGCTGCTTCTCTTCCAATTTCTCGAATTACGATTTATACGTAACTGATTTAAAGCATGCACTTTGCTTGTTTATCAATAACACCAATTACAAATCGGATGCTACCGGCATCATCTTTAATGACCGTGAACATAATATTCCAGTTTTAAAAGATGTTTGGGACGAAAAAAAGAAAAGAATAAAAGCACGAAATTTTGCCATTTTCGCGCCAACGGGCGAAGGGAAATCCTTTTTGGCGAATAACATTCTACGCCAATATTTTGAAAGCGGTGTTCGTTTGGTCATCATTGATTTGGGTGGTTCTTACACCAAATTCGCAAAGCTCTATCCTGAACAATACACCGTACTGCGATACGAAAGCGGAAAGAACTTAGGTATTAATCCATTTTATATCAGTGCTATAAAGGACCTGACACCGGAACGTTTGGAAGATTTATCGGTATTTCTCTTTGAACTGTTTGCTTCGGATTTAAAAGTGACCAAGGCACAATCGGTTTCCGTAAAAAAAATATTACGTCACTATTATGATAGCTTATCAGAGCATCATTCTCTCGAAGGCTTTTACAACTTTATAGAAAAGAATCAAGAGAAACTTCTTGATGACCTAAAAATCCATCCCGACTATTTTAATGTTACAAGTTTTTTGCACGTAATGTCAGAGTATGTCGGCGATGGTCTATACAGTTTTCTGTTTGAAGTTAGCGAAGATCAAACCTATAAAATCGAAGACAAACGTTTGATCGTTTTTGAGTTGGATGAAGTTAAGGATAACAAGGAAATTCTGTCCGTAATGCTGAAGCTGATAAAATCGGCTATCCAAAGAACCATATGGAAGAACCGTGCTGAAAAAGGTATTATACTTTTTGATGAATTTGCCAAACAACTCAAGTTCGATAACGTGCTGGAAAGCGTAGAATTTTACTATCAAGCTATCCGTAAACAAAATGGTGCGATTGGGATTATACTTCAATCCATAAATCAACTTCCCAATAATTCAACATCAGCCAGCATACTAGAAAATACGCAGGTCATTTATAGCCTGAACAATGAAAAAGGCTATGATGAATTAGTCAAAAGACTCAATCTTTCTAGTCACGATTTAAACCAATTAAAATCCATCAAAAACAATCTTTCTGGACCACGAAAGTACACCGAAATGTTCATCAAGATTGGTAAGGAAAGTAACATTTTCCGTCTTGAAGTTCCGAAGGAAGTGTATGCAGCATACCTAACCGACGGACAAGAAAACGATGCCATAATGGCTCTATATGAAAAGACCAATGATATGGAATTGGCTATAAAAGAATTCACCTCTAAAACATAATAGTATGAACACAAAAATCAAAACAATTTTATTGGGGCTATTTTTTACAGTTACCCTTTTATCGCCTAGCGGTGCTACCGCCCAGGGAATGCCTACGTATGACAACACCAATTTTATTAGTTTAATAAAACAATTGGTAGAATCCGGTAAACAGACTGCACAAATGATTAAGTCTGTAAAATTATTAAAAGATGCCAAGGAAAGTATCGAAAAGGTCAATAATGTAGTTCTACAGTTAAAGGCGGTTAAAGAAATTGGAAAGAATAATCAACGGCTTATTCAGGTTCTCCAAAATGATTTAAGTGACATTCTTAATAGTCCTTATATCAAACCTGATGAAGTGTCAAGAGTTTCTGCTTCATTTACCTCTATCGTAGAAAATTCTTTAGATACCATGGATTTTATTGATCAAATTTTATCCAGCGATTATCTTAAAATGACCGATGCAGAACGCGCGGAAATTCTAAAAGAAAAAGAGCTGGAATCAAACGAAATGGTGGCGAATATTACGATTAAAACAAAGCGTTACAAGGATATTATTTCTTTTCGAAAAATGCAGGATAAAATCAATAATCGCGAAACCAATTACTAAACAATGACCGCTACTATTCTTTTAGGGATTGGACTGGAATACATCGATACGGTATTCCAAACCATACAGAACAGCAGTTTCTCGCAATACACTATTGCAGGAATGAAAACGCTTGCGGTTTTGTTCTTTATGGTCAACATTCTTATAAAGTATAATGAGGGTGTGGCAGACAGGTATGGATATACATGGGGATTAAGTCCAGGAGAATTAGCAAAGAACTTTGTGGTTGTGCTTTTAGTTATTTTTTCAACCCAAGTTTTAGGATTTTTTGATGGTATTTTAGTCTCTATTGAATCGCAGTATCGCAATACAGCGCCAGCCTTATTGCCATTACAGCTTCAAGATTTACCCTTGGAAGAAGAGGTTAGTTTAGTGGGTGCTGCAAGTGCTGCCATGAACTTACTTTACGAGGCTCTAGTGACACCGCTTTATGGTTTTAAAATATTTGCTTTTATTTTTAGTACGGTATTGTGGATTTTAGACTTATTTATTTATCCGCTATTCCTAGCAGAACGCTATTTTTTATTGGGGATTATGCAAGCCTTTTTTCCATTGGTCATAAGTCTCGCGGTTTTTGAAAAATTCCGTTCGCTTGCCTATACCTTTTTTAAATTATATGCTGCGGTGTATATGTTGGTACCAGCCTTCTTTTTGGTCAACGTATTTGTAAACGCACTCTATACTGAAATCAATACGAACTTCTGGACAAGCCTTTTTGGGACAGATGTAGGGCAAGGCTTTTTTGCACCTGTGGTTCAGCTTGGGTCAGTAGGTTTCATTGTTTTTCTAAAATTCAAACTATACAAACGCGCCACATCGTTTACGCTCAGATTATTTACTGCCTAAGACAGATTAAAGATAGAACTATGAAAACACCCTATAAAAACATCTATGCCGTCCTAAAATTGAACCGATTTATAGTAATAGCAGTTATTGTTTGCGCTTTACTATCCAGTACCTTTTCGGTTTGGATGGCGTTCAATACCAATCAAAAAGCACTTAATAGCGCCTTTGCTATTAATACGGATGGTAGTATTATTCCGCTGAAGCTTGTTACCCAAAAAGAAAATTTTAGGGTTGAAGCTTTGGCACATTTAGACCTGTTCCACAACTACTTTTATAATATTGATGCCAGCAATTATGAACGCAATCTAGAAAAGGCGCTTTGGCTCGGCAATAGTTCCGTGGATAACCTATACCGACAAAAAAAAGCGGATGGTGTCTACAACCGGTTGCTACAATATTCTTTGGTTGAAAAAGTAGTGAGTATCGATTCCGAAATATCTGAAAACAAGGGCTCGTATAGCTTTACTACCACTACTATTTTTGAAATCAATAGAGGGACTATTATTGATAGATATGAACTTATTTCTACGGGAAACCTGTTAATGGTTGACCGTAATTTCCCAAATAATCCCCACGGATTGTTAATTACCGATTACTTCGAGAACACTTTAAAAAAACTTACAGATGAAGATAGAAAAAAATAAAATCGTATTTGCAGCGGTAATAGTTGTGATTTTCATATTCCTAATTTCCTATTCTATGATGCTTATGGGCGATGATGAAAGCGAAAATGATAATCTAGAACAGACCTTGATACCCGATTTGAACGAAAATCAAAAAGAGTATGATTCTAAACTCGATGCCATCAACGATTTGAAGGAAGCAAGGGAAACCAATGCGCCAAGTATTTATGATGAAAAGCTAATTGACTCCTTAGGGTTCTATGACCCTGATCTTCCAGAACGTGAAAAAGAACGCATTGTAGATAGTATTTATAAGGCTGGTAAGATTCAATACTCTGAAAAGAAGTATCAGAACTTTGGGCAAAAGAAAGTTGCTCAAAATAATACCCGTCAAATTGATTCTACGGAACTAAAACGAGAACAAAAGATTGAAGCTAAAGAATTAGGACTAGAACATCAACTGTTCTTTGCGGCTTCGCCGAAACCTATTGATTTTTCTACGTTAGGCAATACGGATGAAACTATTTATGTGGTTGTGGATGGCGACCAAATCGTAACTGCAAATACTAGATTAAGAATGCGGCTTACGAAATCCGCAACTGTTAACGGTAAGCTTATGCCAAAGAATACGCCTGTTTTTGGGTTTATCAGTTTTCAGCCCAATCGTGCGCTTATTGAAATTGAAAATATCAAGCATCATCCAACAAAGCTCAAAGCTTTTGACTTGCAAGATGGAAGCGAGGGTATTTATGTCGAGAATAACTTTAGAGCGGAAGCAACAAGGGAAGTATTGGATGATGTCATTGGCGATATCAATATCCCAACCGTTCCACAAGTTGGCGGACTTACACAAGTATTTCGGCGTTCCAACCGAAGGGTAAAAGTAACCGTCCTGAACAATTACAGATTAATCCTAAAAGCCGATAATCGGCAATAATAAAAAGATACTATTATGAAAACTTATATGATAATTATGATGGTTTTTTGTGCAACCCATATTATGGCGCAACAGTCGCTCGACACTATTTACGCAAACGATACCAAAAATGTAGCCCTGTTTTTCCCAGAACCCATACGACAGGGCATAACGGGTTCGGATAATTTTGTCTTTACCTACAATCGTGAAAAAGAACAGTATTTCGGATTACTTCAGGCGAAGCCTGGGAAAGAAAGTAATCTACTGGTAGTCAATAGAAATGGCGCAATTTTTTCGTATATTGTTAGCTATAAAAAGCAGCTGTCAAAGCTCAATTATTTCATTCCATTATCAAATAGTATTGGTAATGAAAAACCATTAGTAACCGATTCGATTCAGGTTGTAACTTCTGAAAACAAAATAGATAACAGAACCTACTATTATCAAAAATTCTGCTCCTATCTTCTTAACAGAAACCAAGGTATCGGTCGGATGAAGAAGCGATCGCAAGGCATTGGTTTGACTGTTGAAAATATTGTTTTTGATAAAGAAGAACTCTACTTCGTTGTCCGGATTGAGAATAATTCTACGATGGATTACGATTTGAATTTCTTGAACCTTTCCATCGCGACGCGACAAAAAGGGAAAAGGAAATCTTTACAAAGTTTGTATCAAGAACCTATTTACAAGCAGCATCTGCCTTTAAAAATTATAGAAGGCAAAATGGTGCGGTTTGTTTATGTAATGCCCAAATTTTCATTATCAGATGACCGTAGGGCAATTTTGGAATTGAACGAGAAGGATGGCGAACGCAATATAAAACTGAATATATCGCATAGATATATCAATAACCCAAATTAATACTATTATGTAAAGAATCGTCATTATCTCGGTTATGTTTTCCTATTCCTTTCTTGCGCTGACTCTAAAACTGATATCTCAGGACCGAGTGCCACCGCCCAGATTGTTATCGAAAGTTTTTATGAAAAAGATGAAGAAACCTTAAAAGCGTATTCCACACCGGAAGGTTATGCCAATTACATGGAAATCATAAATATGTTCAACGGGACCAAAAAAAAGATTTCGGTTTCAAAGTCCTACGAGACAAAATAATGGGCGCCGTGGCTTGGGTAAAATATACCACAGCTTACGATAAAACACCTGGTATTTTTAAACTGGTCAAGCAGGATGGTAAGTGGCTGGCCACAGGGAGAGGTTTAAAGGATAAGGTGCCGTTTTGATTGATCCAGATCATTTGACCACCTTCTTCCATAACGGGTTTTTTAATTAGAAATTAGCTTCTTCACTAATCTGCATTAGTTATTTATTTCGCGGTGCTGAAAAGCCCCAGTCATGAATTCTATTTCTTTATTTTTAATACCTATCTCCTGCGCCATATTTTTCCAGTCCTTAATTACAGATAGAACTTCGTTGAGAATGGTCTGCATTTCTTTTTCGCTTAAGCGAAAATACATTCCTACACTTTTTGCCAAGTCAAAACTTAAAGCATTATCGTCCATATCTATATTTAGCGACAAACCATCTTTTTCTATGGACGGATTTAAATCATAAGCTGGTGATAATATCCAACCCTTTTCGGTCAGTATAAATCCGTGATTCCGTAGGTGGTCATCCGTATTTGAAATGGCAATATTGAACACGATTCTTCGCCAGAGTTGGTGCAGATTGGTTTCCACGTTAACCCCATAGTTTTCAATGAACTCAACAATTTCTAAATAACTCGGTGTCGTATCTCTAATAATATCTTCCGTGTTTCCGGTCATTGTCATCGCTGAGGCAAAGTGGATACGATTGCCATTATCCCTATCAAATCGCTTGGTCAAAAATGTATGGTATTGACCGCTTATCTTTTCAATCTTAGATTCTGCCATTTCTATACCGGAAGCAATGGCTAATTTATACGCTAAATATTCCCAAACTGCTTTATCCACAACATCTGTTTTAGAAGGAAATTTGGCTATCCACAAATTCTTCTGAGCATCAAGTATATTAGCCTTTGGTCTTGCACCACCCAGAGAGGAACCAGGTGCAATTAAAACCGCTATCCATTTTCTAACTGCATCACTTTGTTCATCATTTTCTAACTGATTTACTGCTTCTTGAAGCTCACCAAGTGAAGACCAAGGTGGTGTTGGATTGTGCTCATCGTTATCTAAAAAAGGGCCTTCCAAATCCGTTTTAAATCGCAACGCGCCCATTCTGCTTTCGTCATATACACCGAGCAGGTAATCTATTTCATACAACGTGTCTGCTTTTTCATTCTTGGCTCTAGCATCTTGTGCCGCTCTGCGTTTCATCAACGTTTTGCCCCAAGTGTCCGGCATACTATCTAAAAAGATTCCGAAATTTTCTTTGTTAGCAGGGTATTGTGGACCTGAATAAAAATCTATATCTGGGTCTAATAATCGTTGCGCATCGGTTTTTAACCAATTTTTATCATACTCAAAACTAAACGCCTTTTTCGCTTTTGCATAATGCGCAGAGAGTGTACCTATGGGTTTTGGTTCTTCTAAACCAATCCAATCAGCAAAAACGTATATTTCAAATTTTCCTCCAGCCATTTTTCTTATAATAAATCAAGATCTTGCAATTTTCTACCGAATTCATCGTCAACTGCTAACCTTAAAAAATCGTCCTGAAGATTGAGTACCCTAAATACATTAAAGTACAAACCAATCGCTACAGCTGGGTCGCCTTTCTCAATACGATAAAGGGTGGCTCTATGAATACCCGCTCGCTCAGAAACTTGCTCAGTAGTAAGCTTCCTCCGCTTACGAGCAAGTTTTACATTTTCCCCTATTTGCTCGAAAATCTTGAGGTACTTAGGAAGAACTATAGCTTTCTTAGAATTCATTTTGCTGTTTATTTGCGACAAATATATATATTTTGATATAAATAAACGACATTTATCAAAAAAACTATATAGGTACTATTTAAATATTGACTTCGCTTCATCATAAACCCTCTTAAAATTAGCCTTCAAATCAGCCTTAGAAAAATACTTAGATTCCTTCGATAACTCCCTTTGAATATCACCTAATTTAAACCGCACTTTCTTATCCTTCCCATCAGCATACTTAATAAACCCTCCTTGCTTCAATCGAAAAAATACATCAGCCCTTATTTTTGGAATTTCTTTCTCTACTGAAATAATCAAGTGATAAAATCGAACTTATGCCTCCAATGAATAGTTTTTCTCCTTAAAATCACACCATCAAGAAAAAATTGACCACTCAGGATCAATAGAACCATACTGCCCGTTTAGTGGAGGAAGCTCCGCGAATTTTTTAACATAATCTTCAATGGCATTGGTTTCCGCTTGTTTTGGATAATGATCTGGAGTTATTTGAATATATAAATCATCAATATTTATCTTTTTTCGGATTCGGTAATATTTTTTACCCATTTGAGTATGTCCAGAGGATGCAGGTTTTCCTTCATCCGTTTCCCAATTTGCAACCAAAGCTTTTTGCAAATTACAAACTCTATCATAAAGAGGGCCTTCCGTCATGCCAATATAAAGGACTCCGGTATCGTCTTTAGAAAATAGACGGTAAATCGTCCTTGGCTTATCATCCTCAAAATAATACAACTTATAAATACCCTCGTTGACACTTTGAGTTATTGATCTAAGCTCATGTTGAAACATCTTAGGCTCCTGGTTTACTTTTAAATAGGACTTATCCACACAATTATTTTTTAATTTTAACTTACCTGTAATGTAATAATTATCCATGTACAACTGTTAATTTTAATAATATTAATTTTTTGAGCTACCACTTGGCTAAAGTTTTGGCGTCTTAAAAAATCGGACAAAAATCTTTTTTGATTAATTAACGATTTTTTTAAAAGTATTTTTTTTAATATGGAAAATGCCATCAAATCTTTAGTAAACTAGTAAATCCCACTTCAAACTAGGATTACAATGTACTATTAGCATTTATTGCACATCAAAAAAAGGAACAAATAGTATTAAAACTTAGATTGTTCCCTTAGATATATTAAAAAGGGCAGTTTCTTATTAGATAACGTGACTATCACTTAACTATAGTTAATGTTGCTTTTTGAACCTCAATTTTAGACCGCAAAAGACTCATATCATCACTTACTTTTTGCTCAATAACTCTAGCGTAAATCTGTGTAGTTGCAAGTTTTGTATGTCCAAGTAGTTTTGATACCGTTTCAAGCGGAACACCATTACTAAGTGTCACAGTCGTTGCAAACGTATGACGAGCCATATGAAAAGTTAGATTTTTTTCAATCTTACATAAATCTGCAATTTCTTTCAAATAACTATTTAATTTTTGATTAGATAGCTTCGGTAATAAACGTATATTTTCATTAGTTGTTGAGGAATATTTTTCAATGATATTTTGAGCTTTTGATAAAATCGGGATTTTAAAAGGAGTACCAGTTTTTGCTCTATTAGACATAATCCAATTCTCAGAATCGATACCTTCAATAATATTTTTTGACGTAAGCGTCATGATATCAATGTAAGCAATTCCAGTGTAGCAACTAAAAATAAATAAATCTCTTACAATATCTAATCTAGCTATTTTTAGAGGTAATGATTCTATCTTATTTAATTCTTTTTTGGTCAGAAAGTCTCTTTCTCTTTTTTCAAGTTTGGCTTTAAATTTTACAAATGGATCTTTATCAATCCAGTCCATGTCGAGAGCAAGATTTATCATTCTTCTCAATCTTTGAATGTGCTTCATAACTGCATTATTTCCGATTTTACCTTGGTAATGTTTTGGACGGTACCCTCTGAGATAATCTTCAAGACCAATAACAAATTTATAATCTAAGTCTCTTAAAAAACGGTCATTTTCTGTATACTCTTTTTGTAAAAATGAAAGCACATAGTTTTGACTTGTTCTATAGTGAGTTAATGTTTTTGGACTTAATTTGTTCGACATTTTGTCATTAAAAAAGGTAATAAGATCTACCAAAGAATATTCAGTTTTTTCTTCTCCTAGAAATCGAGATTTTAATATTTGTGCAGATAAGGTTTTATGTTCTAATTTCAGTTCTTTGTAGTGACTAAAAAGTAAAGATTGTACTTCATCTAAATAGAGGTTTGTTACTCTCGCTTCTTTAGAATGTCCTTTTACTCTTTGTCTTGCAGAATCCCATAAATCAATATCTGTTTTCTTTTTTAAACTGATGTTAACTTTTTTAGAATTTACTGTAATTCTTACATAAATGTTTGCTTGATTGTTTGTAGCACGTTTACTGTAAACCCAAAAAAGGGTTGAAAAAGTCGAATTTGTACGCATAGTTGTTGTCTTTAAATGTTAAACATTTCATAGACGAAAGTCAAATCAACTATATTAAAAAAAGGTTAGAACTGGTTCAAAATCGTCAACATAAAATTTTATTTGCAATATGTTGACGATTTGTGAACTAATATATTCAAATAACATCAAATTATATGATTTCTATAAAAGCATAAAACCTTGAAAATCATATGATTTGCAAGGTTTTGATGTAATTTGAATTTTCATTCAGTGACCGGGCCGGGGCTCGAACCCGGGACCCTCTCCTTAAAAGGGAGATGCTCT
>JANQUX010000066.1 GCA_030730545.1 Maribacter sp.
GATACGTCGTTGAACAGGTTTGAAACCGTCTTCTATAGCAGGTACGGCCCGTTCTAATATTACATAAGAAGCGTAATCTAAGAACCAGTCTTTATACATGCCAGATACTCTCGTCAATGCATCAGACGTATCTGTATTATCGGTATTCTCTTCGGAAAGGTTTTCGTTTATTTCTTCGTTCAAATCTTCATTTTCCTCCATTCAGAAGCAATCGTATTAATCTAGTTTATACTACTTTCTCTTTAATTAAATCAACCTCTACTTTAAGGTTATCGATAATGAATTTTTGTCTATCGGGAGTGTTTTTTCCCATGTAAAAACTCAACAGTTCTTCAATAGACATTGCCTTATCAAGCATAATAGGTTCTAGCCTTATATCGTCACCAATGAAGTGTCTAAACTCATCTGGCGAAATCTCTCCTAGACCCTTAAATCGAGTTATTTCTGGTTTGCCCGTTAATTTATTAATGGCATGTTGGCGCTCTTCATCGCTATAACAATAAATCGTTTCCTTTTTATTTCGAACCCTAAATAGAGGAGTCTGCAAAATATAAAGATGATTTTCTTTGATCAACTCAGGAAAGAATTGTAAAAAGAAGGTAATCAATAATAGGCGAATATGCATACCATCGACATCGGCATCGGTAGCGATTATAATATTATTATAGCGCAAATCTTCTATAGACTCTTCGATATTCAAAGCAGCCTGTAACAGATTAAACTCTTCATTTTCGTACACAATCTTTTTAGACATGCCATACGAATTCAGGGGTTTACCTTTTAAACTGAATACTGCCTGTGTATTTACATCTCTAGATTTGGTTATAGATCCAGAAGCAGAATCTCCCTCGGTAATAAACAATGAACTTTCTAAACGACGATCATGTTTAATATCACCTAAATGAACCCTACAATCTCTAAGCTTTTTATTATGGAGACTAGCTTTCTTAGCCCTGTCGCGCGCTAATTTACGAATACCTGAAAGTTCTTTACGCTCTTTCTCGGCCATCATAATTTTTCGCTGAAGCATATCTGCGGTATCGGTATTCTTATGAAGATAGTTATCTAAATATTTACCAATAAAATCATTGATATAGCTACGTACACTTGGGAGAGTACCTCCCATTTCAGTAGAACCTAGTTTTGTTTTGGTTTGACTTTCAAAAATCGGCTCCATTACTTTTATAGCAATTGCCGAAATAATGGATTTTCTAATATCAGAAGCGTCGTAAGCCTTACCATAAAAATCACGTATGGTTTTCACAATCGCCTCTCTAAATGCTGCTTGATGTGTACCACCATGTGTTGTATGTTGCCCATTCACAAAAGAATGATACTCTTCGCTATATTGTGTTTTACTATGTGTAATGGCAACTTCAATATCCTCCCCTTTTAAATGAATAACAGGGTAGAGCATATCGTCTACATTATTATTATCTTCTAAAAGATCTTTTAATCCGTTTTCAGAATAAAACTTCTCTCCGTTAAAAACAATTGTCAATCCCGGATTTAGGTACACATAGTTTTTAAGCATGCGTTCTACATACTCATTTCTATATTTATAATTTTTAAAAATGGTCTCATCAGGTATAAAAGTAACCTTAGTACCTTTTCTTTTGCTCGTTTCTTCTGGTCCTACTTCATTTTCAAGGTTACCAGAACTAAACTGTGCCGTTTTTAATTGATTATCTCGAGAAGACTGTACTTCAAAAAAGCTAGACAATGCATTGACCGCTTTGGTACCAACACCATTTAAACCTACCGATTTTTTAAATGCCCTGCTATCGTACTTACCACCGGTATTCATTTTAGAAACTACATCTACAACTTTACCGAGCGGTATACCACGGCCATAATCTCGAACCTTGACCACTTTATCTTTAATAGATATTTCTATGGTCTTACCTGCACCCATAACAAATTCATCGATACAGTTATCAATTACCTCTTTCAGCAGAATATAGATACCA
>JANQUX010000067.1:0-870 GCA_030730545.1 Maribacter sp.
TCGCCAAAGCGCATATGGGGTTTCTACATCGACTCTTTTATGAATTATTTTTTTGCTTTCTTTTGAAAATGATACCATTTCACCAGGAATCATTTTGGTAACCTCTCCATTTATAAACTCCAAATGAATAGATCCTTCATCTAATACTACATTTGTTTTTTGTTTTCTTGTATTTACATGAAATTGTGTACCTAATACTTCAACTTTAAGATCATTTGTTATTACCCAAAATTTTGCATTTGTACTAGGTATTGGTTTTACCTTAAAATATGCTTCTCCTTTTAAGTGTAATAATCTCGGATTTTCTTTATCATAAGATATTTCAGAATTACCATTAAGCACTACAGATGTGCCGTCGGGTAATTTTAAGTCAATGATTTCTCCGTAATTTGTTTTATGAACAGTTTGAGAATCATTGGTGTAGTATGAGTAGCTCGTCCAGCTAATCAATACTAGTAATACTGCAGCAGCTGCGGTTAGCAATGTGCTATGTGATTTGCGTTTGTTGGATGGTTTCTTATTTGAAACGGAGTCTAACCCTATTTTTGGTAAGATGCTTAAAAGTGCTTCGTTTACTTTCTCTTTACTAGGATAGTCTTGGTTGAAGTTGATTCCGTTAATTATAGACTTCGCATTCTCTACTGTCTCCAGATAATCCGGATTATTTTGAATCCAATTATTCCAGTACGTTATATCATTTTTATTGATGCCTTGTGCCCAATTCTCGAATGATGCATCCGTCAAGAAATAATTTAAATCGAATTTGTTTTTATTATCCATTTGGTAAGGTGTTCCATAAATAAGAGATGTAATTCTCAAAAATATACCCTACTACGGTTAACTTTTTTTCAAAATATTTTTAATCTGTTG
>JANQUX010000067.1:880-1970 GCA_030730545.1 Maribacter sp.
ATGCCTTTTGTAGAATATTCAAAACGCTTTGGTAGTTCATGTCCATTACTTCAGCAATGTCAGCGCTGCTCATTCCGCTATAATATTTTAAATATAATACCTCTTTTTGTCTTGGCGAAAGATGATTAATAAGGTGGGTTAGGGTAGCAGTACATAAAAATTGTATCTCTTGGTGAATAGAAATTTCTTCTGCTGAAAATGTAAAATTGTTTTTAAAAAGTTGTGCTTCCGATATTGGCAGATTATGCTGTTTTTTTTGTAATTGTTTGATCAATCTTCTTTTAAAGGATACAAATAAGTATGCCTTTAAGTTCTTAATGGCGGTTTCTTTTTCTCTTTCCTCAAATAGTTGAATAAAAAAGTTTTGAAGGCAATCTTCGGTAATTTCTTGATTGTTGCTAAGCTTTAAGCCGTACACATGTAATTGCGGATAATACTTTTTGAAAAGGAGACTAAAAGCATTGGTCTCGCCTTTTTTAAAGAAGTACCATATTGTTTCATCTGAATGAAGTTCCATATATTCTCATGAGTTCTGCTGCCAAAGTAAGTAATAATTCTTAAAATATGTTAAAAAACATCATTTTAACTATCATCCGTCTAAAATATTTGAATTTTAAATAAATATATAGTATAAAACTATGTTATATTAATCATTGAAAATTCAATAGAGAATGTTGAAGTAAAAACTATATTTTTGCACCCTCGAAATATTAGTAATTATGAAAGCAGGTATCGTAGGATTGCCAAACGTAGGTAAATCAACACTTTTTAATTGTTTGTCTAATGCAAAGGCGCAGAGTGCAAATTTTCCGTTTTGTACAATTGAACCTAATATAGGTGTAGTAAATGTGCCAGATGCACGTTTAGAAAAATTAGAGGAATTAGTGAACCCTGAAAGAGTTTTGCCTGCTACGGTTGAAATCGTTGATATTGCCGGACTAGTAAAAGGTGCTAGTAAAGGGGAAGGATTAGGGAATCAATTCTTAGGGAATATTCGTGAGACCGATGCTATTTTACATGTTTTACGTTGTTTTGATAATGATAATATTGTGCATGTCGATGGTAGTGTTGATCCTATTAGAGATCAAGA
>JANQUX010000068.1 GCA_030730545.1 Maribacter sp.
AAAGTGAATAATTTGCGCATACGTTACTATCTTTTAAGTGTTGTCTGTAAATTGAGCAACTAAGATATGAATTTTTACGAGTCGAAGTAAGATTTAATAAGGATCGGTTTTAGTTTTTAACTAATAATTTTATGAAAGTAACAATTTGTATGAACGAATTTATATTTGTTTAAAAAACCTAGACTAGGTTATGCTATATTGTCTAAAAACTCTAACGTACGTCGTTCTGCATACGTAAAGTTATTGTTGCCGTAAAAACCTACATGCCCACCATATTTTGGCATTTCAAGAAATAGGTTTTTATGGTGTTTGGCAATTTCAATGGGGTAACATTCAGACCCTAAGAAAGAATCGTTTAAAGCATTGATAATTAAAGTTGGTACATCAATATTTTCTAGAAATTGAAGACTGCTACTTTTGGCATAATAATCCATCGCGTCTGTAAAACCATGAGCTCTACTCGTATAAAAATCATCAAAATCTTTAAGAGTTTTAATGTTTTCAATATCGGTATCTGATATAAGGTCAGGAAACAATTGTTGTTTCTGTTTTAATTTTATGATAAGGTTACCTTTAAACCTTTTTGCGTATAATGCGTTTTTAAACTGCAGTAATTGGTCAAGCGAATCTGCCAATTGACAAGGTACAGAAATAGCGACTGCTCCTTTAATTTCAATAGGTAACGAACGTTTTTCTCCTAAGTATTTTAATAATAGATTACCACCAAGGCTAAAGCCGTGTAAGTAAATATTTTGGTATTCATCTAACTGTAAAACATGTTCAATAACCGCTTGTAAATCTTCGGTAGCACCAGAGTGGTAAGAGCGAAACAATTTGTTGGCGGTACCACTACATCCTCTAAGATTTATGGCGCAAACATCATAGCCAGATTGTGTCAAAACTTTCGCACTGCCTTTCATGTAAGCACGCTTAGAACTACCTTCTAGGCCATGAATTATAATAACTAATTTTTTGGAAGGAGATGAAGCATAGCTCCAATCCGTATCTAAAAAATCAGCATCTGGTAAAGTAATTCGAATACGTATTTGCTCTAAATTGGCTACTTTTCTAACTAACCCTGAATATATGGTAGATAGGTGTCCGCTCTTAAAAAATAAAGGCGGATTATAGGTAGAGTCAAGTAGAGGCATGATTTGAATTCTGAAATTTTATTTACTTCGGATATGTTTCTAGAACTTTAATCTGTTCTTCAATAGCCTGCCTAAATTCTGTTTTTAAATGCGATACTAATTCTGCAACGGGTATAGAATCGTCAATAAGTGCTGAACCTTGCCCAGCAGACCAAATTGTTTTCCAAGCTTTAGCTTCGGTATCCAATTCTTTGCCAAAATCTATTTTCACATCTTTTTTAAGGTCTTCTTCTGTAATACCTGCAGCTTTTAAACTAGCACCTAGAAAATTAGCGTGTACACCAGAAATTGAAGCGGTATATACCACATCGCTAGCACCTGCATCAATAATCATTTGTCGATATTCAGGCGAAGCTTTACTCTCATTTGTATTGATAAAACGCGTACCCATATACGCTAAATCGGCACCCATTTGAAGGGCAGATGCGATATCTCTACCTGTACTTATACAACCCGAAAGAAGAATAGTTTTATGGTAGAATTTCTTTATTTCAGCAACCAAAGGCATTGGGTTAATGGTACCAGCATGACCACCTGCGCCGGCAGCAACAAGAATCAATCCGTCTACACCAGCTTCAGCAGCTTTCTCGGCATGACGTTTTTTAATAATATCGTGAAAAACCAATCCGCCATAACTATGAATAGCATCTACCACCTGAGATACAGCACCTAAAGAAGTGATGATCAAGGGTACTTTATGCTTCACACATAATTTTATATCTGCTTCTAATCTTGGGTTAGTTGCGTGTACAATTAAGTTTACGCCAAACGGGGCAGGTTTTTTACCTGTCTCTTCTTCAAAGGTCTTAAGGGCAGATTTTATTTCAATAAGCCATTCTTCAAATCCTTCACTTGTACGTTGGTTCAATGCAGGAAAAGTACCAACGATGCCATTTTTACAACATTCTATAACCAATTGAGGTCCAGAAATTAAAAACATAGGTGCTGCAACTGCAGGCAGTGATAATTCTTTTATGAAAGCGGGTTTATTTGACATAAGGATGATAATTTGAACGTGATTTAAAAATAACTATAAAAAACGGTGTTCAGTAGTTCTTACATTTCAAAACTATGTTATTTTTATAAGGTATTATGCATGCATAACAAAAAATATTAAAATGTATATTAAGGATTTTGAAGTACGGTGGAGTGATATAGATGCGAATCGTCATTTAGCGAATTCGGCATATGTTAACCTTATGAGTTGCACACGAATGGCTTTTTTAATGGAGCAGGGCTTTGATCAAAAGACTATGGTTACCTATAAAATAGGACCTGTAGCGTTTTATGAGCATATGTATTATTTTAAAGAAGCCTTTCTCGGTAATCAGGTTAAAGTTTCTTTAGAAATTATGGGACTAAGTGAAGACGGAAAATTTTTTGAATTCCACCATAATTTTTACAATGACAAGGGAGAAAACATTGCGCGTTGCGAAATGATGGGTGCTTGGATCAGTTTAGAGTCAAGAAAGTTAACAGGTCTAGCCATTGGATTAAGAAGTAAATTTAGTGATATAGAGAAAGCAGTTAGTTTTAAAGTACTCACCAAAGAGGACACAAGGAAATTCTTGAAAATTCCTAAAAATTTATAGGAATTGTAATGTTAAATACTTTATTTTTAATTTGTTAAAAAAACTAGAAACTAGTGAGGTCATTAGTTCTTAAATAACCAAATAACAGATTTGCTTAATGGTTAGCCTGCCAGAAGAAATATTTCAAGATACATATGGTAAAGTGAAAAAGTTGATTGTCACCAAAAAATTGGTGCCGGGTCAACTTATAACCGAACATAGATTATCGCATACATTAAATATAAAAGATGACACGATACCAGTGGTGTTGTTACAGTTAAGACAAGAAAGTCTTTTGGTTGGTAATTTAGATAGTGGTCTTGCGGTTAGAGAATTATGTGCTCAAGAAATTACAGAAATGTTCGATTGTAGAATAGCAATTGAAACCATGGCTGTTAAACTTTTTACAAACCATGCATCACAATCTAAAATTGATGACCTAAGAAATCTATTGGTGCCTTTTGAGAATGGACCGAAAAATGGATATGTTTTCTATAAAATAGACCGATATTTTCACGAATTCATAGTAAAGAATTGTGGAAATAGAGCATTATACCAACTCTATAAATCTGCAAAAATACTACCTTTTATGGATCTTGTAGGTCTGAATAGACCGTTGCATGTGATCATGCAAGAGCATCTAAATCTGGTTTCTTCTATGCACCATCGCGATGAAAGTAAGGCAAGTGAGATTATGAGGATTCATTTAGAAAACGCAAAGAAATCACATATTTAACCTTCTTGAAGTTGCCTTTTAGGTCGTTTACTTGAAAGATATACTCCTAACAATACAAAACAACCAGCAATAATTTTTATGGTAGTCATAGTGTCTTGACCAGTAAATACAGCATAGGTAATACCAACTAATGGTTGTACATATACAAAAGCACTTAGAGTTGAGGCTTTTAATTGGGTCAGTGCAAAAATATTGAACAAATAGGTACAGAAAGTTGTTCCGAGAATTACAAAACCAATACCGAAATATGCTTCAAAAGGTAACGTGTTCCATGAAATTTCCATAAATTCTTGGTATCCAAAGGGTAGGCAAATAAGCACACCTAAAGAAAATAGCCATTTCATGAAGGTAAATGGATGGTATTTACTGATTAGTATTTTTACCAATACTAAGTAAGATCCGTAGAACATAGAGTTCAAAAAGATCAAGAAATTACCGAGAGGTATATTTGGGGCATCTTGTCTTACTTCGGTGCCGAACAAAATTAGGCCTAGGGCACCAAGTAAACCGATAATAATTCCTATAATTTTTCTTCCCGATATTTTTTCTTTTAAAATTACTGCCGACAGAATTAATACAACAATGGGTGTAGTGGTAATTAGAACTGCGCTATTTATTGGTGTAGAGAGTGAAAGACCTTTGAAAAACACCAACATGTTTAGAGCCATACCTAGTAAGGCACAAATCAACATACGTAGGTAATCTTTAGGGTCGATACGTTCTTTTGGTCCGAATGGTGAAATCAACCAAAATAGAATAGCTGCACCGAGAACCCTTAAAATTATAAACCCGAAGGGTTGCACATAATGTGGCATAATACCTTTTGCAATAGTATGGTTAACACCATAAATGGTAGTTGCCCCAATAGCAGCGAGTATGGCTAGTAATCTTTTGTTCAAGAGTGGATTGCCGTTTTAGCGGCCGCTACCACTTTTTTACTATTCCCTATAAAAATTTGGTCATCAACAATAATCACAGGTCGTTTTAAGAAGGTGTATTGTTCTAATATCAACTCTTTAAAATTTTCTTCAGAAAGGTTTTGTTCTTTAAGATTTCGTTCTCGATATAAAATCGCTCTTTTGCTGAACAAATCTTCGTAGCTATGAGATATACTGTGCATTTTTTCGAGCTGAGAAGGGGTTATAGGTTCAGTCTTTATATCCTGAAGCTCAAAATCGGTAAGTGGTTGTAGTTCTTTGATAATACGTTGGCAAGTAGAACAAGTGCTTAAATGGTATATTTTTTTCATGACTTTGAGTGCTTAGGATGATGCTTTTAATCCTTCCGAAAGAAAAAACACCAGTATTCGATATTGGCATTAGAAATACAAAGAAACTTAAATATCATTAATTGTGCTATTTTTACAAAGCATAAAATGTGAAATGATGACTGAGAATATATTTGAGATTATGTTGCAAAATCGTAGAAATCTACATGCGATATTAACAAAAACACCAACGGAAAAGCTTCTTGAAATACCAGCAGGGTTCAATAATAATTTGTATTGGAATATAGCACATACAGTAGCAACACAACAGGTTCTTATCTATAAGTTAAGCGGTTTGCAAATGCGTATACCTAAAGAGTTGGTTGTCAAATTTAGCAAAGGTACGGTGCCAGATGGTACAGCTACCGATGAAGAAATGATGATGGTGGCAGATTTTTTAATTTCAACGGCAGAATGGCTTATTGAAGATTATGATACTGCGCTTTTTCAAACATTCAACGAGTATAAAACCAGTGCAGGAGTTACACTTAAAAATGTTGATGATGCCATAGTATTTAATTTGTTGCACGAAGGTCTTCACCTTGGGCAAATTAACCTATTATTAAAACAATTGGCTTAAGGTTGTTGCGGGTACTTTAAAAAAGTATTTCCCTCAGTATAAGGTATGGTCAATGAGATAGGACCATCTGCAAAAGATGCTATTTCATAAGGCTCGTAAAAAAGTAGGAGTCCGTTTTCGGTATACCCCAAATTGTCTGGTAAATAAAAACTTTCTGATTCGAACATAAAACCAGTATTATTTATAGAACCTTCAGCAGGTATGTTTTCTTGTTTTCTAAAAAGAGCTTCTGCAAATATTTTAAATTCATCTAGGTTTTTGAATAAATCTTCTTGATATAATTCTACACCATTAAGTTTGTCAAAATTTAAAAACCGGTTGGTCCCGTAACCATGTGCTCCACCGGTATAAATGTAAGATTCTAGCTTGATAGTAATTATATCTTTGTTTTCGAAAGTTATAGTGCCTTCTATTGTAGCTTCCCAAGGCATAGATTCTTCGGGGAATTTTCCGGTTAGTTCTTCATAATCATAAACAAAAGCTTCTTTCGCTTCTTCTAAGTTTTGCGCATTGCTTTCCTCATCAAAATTCAATAGTGCGATGATTTCTCCTTCTAAGGCTTCGTTGATGGTCTTGCTTAATTTTGTTTTGCCGGTTGCCTCTGGTATTTCGATACGTACCGAAGTACAATTATCGCAAGATTCGGTAGCGATGGTCAACGGTTCAAAAGAAAGGGAGTCCTTAGTATTACAAGAGATAAGGATAAAACAAATAAGTAGGCAGGTAAGCTTAGATTTCATGGAGAAAATAGATTTAGTGTAAAAATACAGCTTCATTGTATTCCCCGAAAGATAACAATACATTTGTGTAATAAATTCTTGAATATGGGCTCTAAAAACTTAAAGTTTAATACGAAAACCATACATGGTGGTCAACAACCAGATGCAGCTTACGGTGCTGTTATACCACCTATATATCAAACATCTACATATGCCCAAACTACACCAGGTGGTCATAAGGGTTATGAATATTCAAGAAGTGCCAACCCAACAAGAACAGCTTTAGAAAAGTCATTGGCAAGTATAGAAGGTGGCGAATTCGGTTTGGCTTTTGGTAGCGGTCTTGCAGCAATCGATGCAGTCCTTAAATTATTGGCACCGGGCGATGAGGTTATTTCTACCAATGATTTATATGGCGGATCTTATAGAATATTTAAAAAGATATTTGAAAAATTCGGAATCGTTTTTCATTTCGTAGGTATGCAGGGTACAGATGCTGTACGTGATAAAATAAATACGAAAACAAAGCTGATTTGGGTAGAAACACCTACTAACCCAATGATGAATATTGTAGATATAAAGGCAATAGCGTCATTAACCAAGGGGGAAGATATATTGTTGGCGGTAGATAACACCTTTGCTACCCCTTATTTGCAATTGCCACTAGAACTGGGTGCAGATATTGTAATGCATTCAGCTACCAAATATCTTGGGGGTCATAGCGATACTGTTGTAGGAGCTCTAATAGTGAAAGACCAAGAATTAGCAGATAAACTCTACTTTATACAAAATGCAAGTGGTGCCGTTTGCGGACCTATGGATAGTTTTTTGGTTTTGAGAGGAATAAAGACATTGCATGTACGTATGCAGCGCCATTGTGAAAATGGTAGGGCGATTGCCGAATACCTTAAAAGCAATCCTAAAATCGAAAAAGTTTACTGGCCAGGTTTTGAAGACCATCCAAATCACCTTATCGCAAAAGAACAGATGAAAGATTTTGGCGGAATGATTTCTTTTGTACCTAAAGGAGGTAATTATGACGATGCCATAAAGATTGTAGAACGGTTACAGGTATTTACATTGGCAGAGTCTTTAGGTGGCGTAGAAAGTTTAGCCGGTCACCCTGCAAGTATGACCCATGCAAGTATTCCGAAAGAAGAAAGACTTAAAAACGGGGTAGTAGATGCGTTAATACGTTTAAGTGTTGGTATTGAAGATGTTGATGATTTAATAGCAGATTTAAATCAAGCAATAGAATAATTGCCTAAACGTTATATTATATGTAGTAAGAATAGGTAGTTTGTTGCCAAAACAACAATTTTTATCGATTTTTAAAAAAATACACTATAAAATTACACAAATAGCATAATTTTGACGTTATATTTTGAAATCAATAATTTAAATAAGTTTAAATAGCTTTATGGAGAATAAAATAAAAGCATTTATGGATGAGGTTATTGCCAGAAATGGTCACGAACCAGAATTCATACAAGCGGTGCAAGAAGTTGCAGAAACAGTTATACCATATATTGCAAATCAGGAAATATATAACGGTAAAAACATTCTTTTAAGAATGGTTGAGCCAGAACGTTTAATTTCTTTTAGAGTTGCGTGGGTTGATGATGCAGGTGAAATTCATGTAAACCGTGGGTATAGAATACAAATGAACTCAGCAATAGGTCCTTATAAAGGCGGATTGCGTTTTCACCCAACCGTAAATGCGAGTATCTTAAAATTCTTAGCTTTTGAGCAAGTATTCAAGAACAGTCTAACAACATTACCAATGGGTGGTGGTAAAGGCGGTTCTGATTTTGACCCAAAAGGTAAATCTGATGATGAGGTAATGCGTTTTTGCCATGCCTTCATGTTAGAATTAAACAGACATATTGGTCCTAATACAGATGTACCTGCGGGTGATATTGGTGTAGGTGCTCGTGAAATAGGTTTCCTTTTTGGTATGTACAAAAAGATCCGTAATGAGTTTACCGGTGTATTAACAGGTAAAGGTCTTTCTTGGGGTGGTTCTAAAATTAGACCAGAAGCTACAGGATATGGTACTGTATATTTTGCACAAAGTATGCTAAAGACGAAGAATGAAACTTTTGAAGGTAAAACAGTAGTAATTTCTGGATCAGGAAATGTTGCTCAGTATGCTGCCCAAAAAGCAATTTTATTAGGTGCTACAGTAGTTACACTTTCAGATTCTAGCGGTTATATCTATGACAAAGATGGCTTGAACGATGAGAAGCTAGCTTTCGTAATGGATCTTAAGAATAATAGAAGAGGCCGTATTTCTGAGTATGTAGATAAATATGCTTCAGCCGAATTCCATAAAGGGAAAACACCTTGGGAAGTAAAATGTGATATTGCATTACCATGTGCTACCCAAAATGAGTTAGATGAAGATGATGCTAAAAAGCTATTGAAAAACGGATGTATATGTGTTGCAGAAGGTGCGAATATGCCTTGTAATGCAGATGCTGTTCATGTTTTCAATAATGCAAAAATATTATTTGCACCAGGTAAAGCTTCAAACGCAGGTGGTGTTGCAACATCAGGTTTAGAAATGTCTCAGAATTCATTGAGGATTAGCTGGACACGTGAAGAGGTTGATGAGCGCCTAAAAGTAATTATGGAAGATATTCATGCTTCTTGTATCGAGTACGGTAAAGAAGATGATGGTTTCTGTAACTATGTAAAAGGAGCAAACATTGCTGGTTTCGTAAAAGTTGCAGATGCAATGTTAGCACAAGGTGTTATCTAGAAATTAGATTTATAGTAGTAAATATATAATGTGGGACCCTATTTTAGGGTCTCGCATTTTTTTATAGAACGTCATCGCCAAACTACAATCAACTATCTTTGTTGAAATAGATGTTCTAATATGCAGGTAACCACAAAGGCTATAGTATTTTCTGCACTAAAATACGGCGATACAAGTCTTATCGTCAAAGCCTATACTGCATCTGACGGAATTAAATCATATTTATTAAGGGGAGTCTTAGCTTCAAAAAAAGGAAAATTGAAGTCCGCCTACTTTCAACCTTTAACCCAGCTAGAAATTGTTGCCAACCATAAAAACAAGGGCACATTAGAGACCCTTAAAGAAGCAAAGGTATTTTATCACTATCAAACTGTATATGCCGACATGGCTAAAAATGCCATGGCCTTATTCTTAGCAGAGCTATTAGGCAATAGCATTCGAGAAGAAGAACGTAATGAAGATATGTTCGACTTTCTTGAAGCTTCTTTACAATGGTTAGATATAAATAATGATGTCGCTAATTTTCATTTATATTTTATGTTGTCGCTGACACGATTTTTAGGATTTTATCCTGATGTATACCAAATAGATAAGCCTTACTTTGATCTGTTAGAAGGTGAGTTTGTAGCTGCCGAATCATTGAATCCGATACTTAGGGGAGAAAATATTTATCATTTCAAGACCTTATTGGGCACAAATTTTGATGCAATGCATACCGTAAAGATGAAAAAAAGCAGTCGTCAAGAATTGCTGAAATCCTTAATTCTGTATTTTGAATTGCATTTACAAGGTTTCAGAAAACCAAAGTCGCTTGCCGTTTTAAATGAAGTTTTCAATACCTATGTATAAGCACTTGTTCGTAGCTCTTT
Source organism: Maribacter sp. (assembly GCA_030730545.1). Lineage (GTDB taxonomy): Bacteria > Bacteroidota > Bacteroidia > Flavobacteriales > Flavobacteriaceae > Maribacter. The sequence goes on from JANQUX010000068.1 coordinate 9,658, forward strand.
TTTTGTGTTATTTTTTTGGCACTGCTCAACAAATTACCGTCTTAGATGCCGATAGTGGAGAGAAGATTGCCAATGTTGCCGTTTTCAATAAAGACAAATCTAAAATAGCCTTATCTAATTTCGATGGGGTTTTCGATGCTTCGGTATTTATGGGTAAAGAACGCATCACGCTAAAGCATATCGGTTATCAAGAATTTAAAACAACTAAGCAGCAATTGCAAAGACAAGGCCAAAGAGCTTATTTGATTATGAAAGCCCAGCAATTAGATGAAGTGGTGATGTCTGTGTCTAAATGGGAGCAGCAAAAAAGAGATATACCCAATAGAATTATCTCATTAGATGCAAGAGCTATCGCTTTTTCTACACCGCAAACAGCTGCAGATTTGCTACAGAATAGTGGTAAAGTATTTGTTCAAAAAAGCCAAATGGGTGGTGGTAGCCCTATGATTAGAGGTTTTGCTACAAATAGATTATTGTTATCTGTAGATGGTGTAAGAATGAACAATGCCATA
>JANQUX010000069.1 GCA_030730545.1 Maribacter sp.
ACGTGTAAAATGTCTTGTGCAAAAATGGGTAATAATGCAACTGCACCGCCGAAAAGTACGGCAATCATATCTAAGGTCAATGCACCTAAAACAGCCCTTGTTTTAAAAACGAATGTCAACCCTTCTTTTAAACTCTGAAAAACCGGCTCCCCAATTTTCGGATTAAGAATTGGCTTCTTAGAAATATTAAATAATGCCGTCAATGCCAGTAACGAAAAGCCAAAAATGACACACATTGACCAGTGTACACCTATAAAACTAATAGAAAAACCTGCTAATGCCGGACCAAGAACTGATGCCATTTGCCATGTAGTACTGCTCCAAGTTGCAGCATTCGGGTATATTTTTTTAGGTACAATTAAAGCTATTAATGAAAATATAGTGGGACCTAGAAAGGCACGAACTAATCCGCCACAGAAAACCAATGCATATATTCCGTAGAGAATGACTTTGGTTTCATAGGCTTCTAGAACGGACGGTAGACTTAGCATAAAAAGTCCGAAACTAATGATAGAGAAGCCTAAAATACACTTCATCAATAAATTTCGCTTTTCTTTTTGATCTACAATATGACCAGCAAAAAGTGCCATACCTACTGCAGGTATCACTTCCATCAAGCCAATAATACCCAATGATAACGGGTCTTTGGTAATCGTGTAGACTTGCCATTCAATTACTATAAATTGCATTGACCAGGCAAAAACCATGGCAAAACGGACTAGCAGAAAAATATTGAATTCCTTGAATCTTAGTGCCGCATAAGGATCATTAACGCTCATAAGCTAATCGCTAAATAGGGTCTAAAGATATTTAATAAATTAAAGGACAGTAAGCGATTGTGTGACTAATTAATCGATAGAAGTAATAAGAATTTTATTGCATCCTATTCAATGCCTAATTCTCCGAAATAGGAATCTAACTCTAACTTAAATAATGTACCGTTAATTAAATCTCTAACCTCAATGGCTTCTTGATAGCTAACCGCAAATGTTATTTGATGGGCAGGAGTATTCAATAATAATGATCGACACGTTTCTTTCGTTTTACAATCTCCACAAAGATTACCCTTACCGCTTTTTACAGTATCTGCGATGCATTTCGAAAAATGACGTAATTCGCTCTGGGTTAGCAATAGTCCGATATCCCTGAAAATTACTTGAACTTTATTGGATTGGTTCGGTATCTCTTTTTTCCATTGGAAGGCTATTCCAATTTCATTCTGGTAAATAGGATGTATATCGTTCATAAGAATCTACATATTTACTATAAATATATACATCTTATTTAGAATAATTATAAATAGTATTGTTAAATGGTGATTTCTATTTGATTTCCTTCTGGATCGAGAATGACACTTTCGTAGTATCCATCGCCTGTAGTTCTAGGCTCACCGGTAATTTTAAATCCGTTTTCTCTTAGCTTTTCGGTCAAAAAATCTACCTGTTCTTTTGAACCTACTGACATGGCAAAATGTATGAATCCGGTATTTACAGCCTTATTACTAGCCGCATGAATAGATGGTTTATGCATAATTTCTAACCTTGCCCCATCAGTAAAACTTAAAAAGTAAGATGTAAACTGTTTGGTTGCATTATGATACTTTTCTCCTGCTAGCGCATTAAAATACGTTTCATAAAATGCACGCATTGCTTCTAAATCAGTCACCCAAATAGCAATATGTTCTATTCTCATTTGATATCCTTTATCTTCAGCTGTAAACTAACATTCCCTTGCCATTCATTTTCATCAATAGAAAAAACAGCGCTAAAGGGTTTTCTACCCGTTACCAACGATAATTTATCACCCATATTAAAGCCGATACCATCAATTTTATGACTGTCTTGCTGTACTACCGAAACTTTTAAATGTGCTTCTTCTTTACCTACGCCCTTTGCATAGCCAGTGTCATGTAAATCTTCTGCCATAAAAACGGGAGACATATTACCAGGACCAAAAGGGGCAAACTG
>JANQUX010000070.1 GCA_030730545.1 Maribacter sp.
GTAGGTATACTCCTTAATTTTACTATCCTTTATAATATTAAAATCTTGATCAATAGGTGCTATCGAAAGTAAACGAATATCTGATGGAAGGTTTTTGTTAAAATCTTGTATAAAAATATCTAAGTCTACTAATGGTTCTTCAACTAAAAGTTCAAATGCACCATCTAATGAAGAGACTTTAGCATCGGTTCTGCCCGCACCTAAAATTTTATAGGGTGTATCGGGGTACAAAAAGGTGAATGTCTTATCGAGCATACCTACTATAGTGCGTAGCTTAGGTTGCACCTGCCAACCATTAAATCTAAAGCCCAAATATTGCAGACGTACCAAATAACAAAAACGCTGTTTCTTCATTTTGTAAATGTAATTACATTATCATAATTACTAAACACATCATGTAAATTGTCTTCTTACCCATCACCTGCCGAACCCGGTTTCAAACAGATTATTACACCATTAATTCCTACAGTAGTATTATAGGTAAATTATTGTTAATGTTTAAAAAAAATAGTAATATTAGTGTGTGGTTACCCTAAAATAAAGGTCTTGAACAACAAAGTTAACCGTTCGTCGATTTGTTTGGAAAAAACCAAAATCATACCATTACTTGCAGCGAAACTATGGTTCCCCTTAGACCATAAAAACTAAATTTTATGAATTCTATCAAAGGATTATTTACTTGGAAACGAACCTTAATTGTTTCAATTGTTGTACTTTTTTTATTGAATATTTTTAGTTTTTACGGGTTATATACCAATAAGTTTTACTTTTTTAAAATTGATAATTACATCTTTCCTATTTTATCTATAATACACTTCATCTTTCTATATGTACTCTGGTTTAAAATTAAAGAGAAAGAGTTAAGTGACCCACCAATGCGAACGTTAGAATATATTCTTTATATCATTTCATTGGTGTACCTATATAAATTGGTAGAAACTATAATCGTATTGACCAGTTACTCAGATTTTGAAAATCATCTTATACCTGGCACATTCTTACCTATCGGATACTTAATGTTGACATTATATGCTGTCTTATTACTGGTAACCCTTTTAGCTGTAGTTTATAGAAAAGAAATGGTCGGCACTTATATATTCGATGATATGAACCAACATGTTGACCACTGGAAATAACTAATACTCAAAAATATATGTAGCCCTCGGTAAGTAATTATTGAGGGCTTTTTATTTGGAATAGGTTGCTATAAGCGATGTCCTTCTTAAAAAGGTATGTCTACGATTGCTCTTAAACTTCAGAATTATTACGAGAAAATTCTATTAAAATCCGCTAGCACTGTAATTATCAAGGTAATACTCGACTGACTTACAATCTAAATTACGGTGACTAAGGCTATTTTCTGTTCATTGTGATTTTTCTGTGATACTTTTTTTCTTTATTGGTAATTAATTATGACACGTATACTTATTATTGAAGATGACCCTGAAATCATTAAGCTATTAGAGCTACACCTTTCTGATGTTAGTTATGAAACCACCATGGCTATGGATGGTATTGAAGGGCTAAATTTAGCCCTAGAAAATGATTACGAGTTAATTCTATTGGATCTTACCCTGCCTGGTTTAGACGGAGTTGAGATTTGTAGAAAACTTCGTGCTACCAAAAACACGCCTGTAATTATGTTAACCGCAAAATCTGAAGAGATAGATCGTGTTTTAGGCTTAGAAATAGGTGCTGATGATTATATGACGAAGCCTTTTAGTATAAGAGAGCTTTTGGCAAGAATTAAGGCAGTACTTCGAAGATCAAATAAAGTAGAAACAAAACAGCCCGATACTTCCATTATTTTGGCTGAGGGTCTATCGATTGATGTTGATAAGCGAAAAGTAGTATTAGGCGATTATAAAATAGAATTATCACCTAAAGAATTTGAACTGTTAGTGCTTATGGCTTCTAACCCTGGTAGAAATTATACTAGAACCGAATTATTGAATATCATATGGGG
>JANQUX010000071.1:0-462 GCA_030730545.1 Maribacter sp.
TAGTAAGCGTTGTAGTCATCTGCGCGCTTTATTACGCCTTCATCTACTTCGTAACCTTTAGCGAGGGCGTTCGTTCTGGAGAACTAATAAAAATTAGCCATAAAGGCGTTATGGTCAAAACTTGGGAAGGCGAAATAAGCCAAGGTATCTCTGGTGCTCAAATATTCTCATTTTCTGTTTTAGATAAGGATCAAGATGTTATAGAGAAACTTCAAGAATATCAAGGACAGTATGTAAAGGTGAGTTACGTAGAGCGCTATACTACCTTCTTTTGGCTAGGCGATTCTAAATACTTTATTACCAATGTACAGGCAGAGAAATCGCCACATTTTAGAAATTAAGTTCATACTAAAGCAGTTAACATTAACGATATGGAAAAGTTTAAAACCGCAAGAGAATCTAAAGTTTCTATAACAGAGCTAATGCTTCCTTCGCATTCTAATTTTGGAGGCAAGGTTCATG
>JANQUX010000071.1:472-1964 GCA_030730545.1 Maribacter sp.
TATTTTGAACCTTATGGACCAAATTGCCTTTGCTTGTGCTTCTAAACATTCGCAGCAGTATTGTGTTACCGCTTCGGTCAATAGGGTAAATTTCTTGAACCCGATTGAAGTGGGTGAATTGGTTACCTTAAAAGCAAGTATAAATTATACCGGTCGAACCTCTATGGTCGTAGGGGTTCGTGTGGAGTCTGAAAATATTAGATTGGGTACTAGAAAGCACTGTAATTCATCATACTTTACTATGGTAGCAAAGGGAACAGATGGTAAAAATGTTCCCATACCAGGTTTAATAATATCTGATGACCAAGGTGTTAGACGATTTGCACGAAGCAAATACCGTAAATTAGAGGCTCAAGAAAGAGACACTAAATTCGAATCTAAAACCTTTAATTCTGAAGACTATATAAATGAGTTAAAATCTGAAAATATTAAGATTGAGATGAAGTAAGAAGCTTTGCCGCAGCTGCATCTAAAAACCAAACCAAATCTTTTGTTTTAGGTGAAACGTGGCTTGCCGGGTATTCTAAATACCCTTCTTCTCTATCAATAATTATCTTAACCTTTTCTGCCTTGCTTTCGCCTGTCACCAAAAAAGCAACAGTTTTTGCATTGTTAATTATTCTACCCGTCAATGAAACTCTTCTTTGACCAGACTCTGGGTGAATAGCTACTTCGCAATTATCTGGTGAAACCCAAAGATTAATTTCATGTGGAAAAATTGATGCTGTGTGCCCATCATCGCCCATACCAAGAATCACTAAATCGAATTGAGCTAAACCTAATTCTTTCGGTAATTCTTTATCTAACAAATCACCATAACGTTTAGCTTCCGCCTTTGGATTATCTTCACCTTTAATACGATGAATATTTTCCTCTGGTATATCTACCTTAGAAATAAGGTGCTCCAATGTCATCTTGTAATTACTTTCGGCATCGTCTGGTGCTACGCATCTTTCATCGCCCCAATACAAATGAATTTTACTCCATTCTACATTATTGGCAAATTCATCCGCCAATACATCAAATACAATTTTCGGGGTGCTACCACCTGATAATGCAATATGAAAAGCTTCCTGACCAGCTGATTTTTCAATCAGATACTTAGAAAATTCTTCTGCTACCTTTATTTTATTTTGATATACTTTTACTTCCATCTTGTGTACAAACTTTAAATATCTTACTTCTTAACAAATAACACAGTAACCAGATTCATCTGCTAAATTCTCGCTAGGGTTACGCCATTCCCACACTCCTTCAATAAGCTCATTGGCATTCTCTGGACCCCAATCTCCAGCTGCATAACCGTACATTTTTACATCCTTACCATTTTTCCAATAGTCTAAAATAGGATCTACAAATGCCCAAGCTGCCTCTACTTCATCTGCTCTTGCATACAAAGTGGCATCACCTTGCATAGCATCTAATAATAGACGCTCATAAGCTTCCATAACATGTGTTTCGGTTAAACTAGAATAGTAGAAATCCATATTTG
>JANQUX010000072.1 GCA_030730545.1 Maribacter sp.
GCGACTGCACGGTATTCTCCATTTCATACAAGCCGAATACAGCTACTTTATCGCTGATACCTGCATATCTAGAAATGGCACAGATTTCTCTTCCATTAAACCCGTTCGGAGAAAAATTTGCTGATGAAGAAATTTCACTTGCTTTAACAGATCGCAAGTCTAAACTTACCATATGTGCATTTCTAAGCACTGGTTCCGCCAAAGAAATATCGTTTGCAACCTCACCAAGCCTATAGGCGTCAAAAAATAAACGCTCCATTAAATCTATTTCTTCCTGGGCGTTAAAATAGCTTTGATAGCCAATATTCGAAAAATTAAAAAGGTTATTGGGCTTATCTGTTATGATTTTACTCATGTAAGAATGCGAAGATATAAGCTTATCTTCGATCCCGAAATCGAACCTACTATCTACTGCAACCAGGTTGATCATATCTCTGATACCATCAAAAGCTCTGTATGCAGGGTAGGTAATATCTTGTGTCGCCCCTAAAATGATAGGAATTATATCTTCTTCTAATAGACCGGCTACTATTTCCTTGACCACAAAATAAGTGTCATCTACCGTAGCGCCCTCCTCAATCTCACCTAAATCTACAATGGTAGCATTCCAGTTTCCTATTAAAAGCTTGTAGAATTGTAATCGTATAGCAGAGACATCTAACTTCTCATGCTTCTTTTCAAAGGCATTTCGAGACTCTCTAACCCCCACAATGGCAACGGTAGCATTTGCCAATACAGGCAAACCATCCTTTTCTGTATGTATATAGGTGTTTTTACCGATAGATTGACTTGGCAATAACTCATTATGAGCTAGAACTTTATCCGATACCGGAACTAAAAAATCAAAGGCCATTTATTAAAGGTTTTTAGAAATCATAAGAATACTGTACTGATCTTTGACCTAAAATTAAATTACTTTTTTGACTTAGGTTTAGCTTTTGCCTTTTTCTTTACAGTTTTTTTCTTCGGAGTCTTTGCCTCGATCAACTTCTGAGCTTCTTCTAAAGTCATTTTAGTAACATCGACGGTTTTTGCCAATTCTACCTTTATTTTACCTTTTAAGACATTATGACGACCCCATCTCGCTTTTTCGATACGGATGCCTTCTTCTTCCCAGTTTTGAATAACCTTATCTATTTCTTTTTGCTTTTTGACTTCGATAAGTTCTATAACGTCGTCATTTGATAACGTATCAAAATCGTACTTTTTATTCACATTTATAAACATACCGTTCCACTTAATGAACGGTCCAAATCTACCGGTATCTTTAGTAACCTCCATGTCTTCATACATGGCAATTGGTGCATCGGCTTTCTGTTTTGCTACAATAAGTTCTATTGCCCTATCCATTTCAATTTCAAAAGCACTTTCGCCTTTATCCATAGAAATAAATTTCTCTCCGAATTTTACATACGGTCCAAATCGACCTACATTGGCCAATACTTCTTCACCTTCATAAACTCCTAATTTTCTTGGTAGTTTAAAAAGATCCATTGCCTCTTCGTACGAAATGGTATTCAGTGATTGCTCTGGTAATAAACTTGCGAACGTTGGTTTTTCTTCATCATCAACAGTACCTATTTGCACCATTGGGCCGAATCTACCTAATCGTACAGAAACTTGTTTTCCGCTTTTAGGATCTTTACCTAATATTCTTTCTCCACTCGCACGTTCCGCATTTTCTTCTACATCTACCACATTCGGATGAAAATCTTTGTAGAAATTCTTCATCATCTTCTTCCAGTCCTCATCACCAGAAGCTATTTCATCAAAATCTTCTTCTACCTGTGCAGTAAAATTATAATCTAAAATATTGGCGAAATTTGTGACCAAGAAATCGGTAACGATCATACCTATATCTGTTGGCACCATTTTACCTTTATCTGAACCTACATTTTCTGTTAGGTTCTTTTCTTCTATTTTATCTGCCGCCAATACCAATTGCTGATACTTACGCT
>JANQUX010000073.1 GCA_030730545.1 Maribacter sp.
ATCGGGAGTTACATTTGGGAAAGCTTCTTGTATACTTGCCAAATCTGGATATACTACTATAGACGCCAATGCCACCAAAATCCATGGCCAAGGTCTTAATGCATAGTGCATAATATTAAAGAAGAATGTTGCACCAATTGCGTGATTTTCATCTTTAGCAGCTAACATACGTTGCGCAATATAACCACCACCACCTGGCTCTGCACCTGGGTACCAAGAACTCCACCATTGTACAGCTAGTGGAATTATAAATAAGGTTATCAATGCTTTCTTGTTACTGAAATCTGGCAATATATTTAATTTTGAAGCTACGTTCTCATTTGCCATTAAAGCTTCAATTCCGCCAACTTCAGGTATATTAACTAGGTAATATGCAGCACCAATTGCCCCTGCCATGGCTACAAAGAACAAAAGGAAATCGGTATAAACAACACCTTTGAATCCGCCAAGGGCGCTAAAAGTCACCGTAATTAATCCGGCACTTACAACAGTCTGCCAAGGTTCTAAGCCTAGCATAATGCTTCCTATTTTAATAGCTGCCAAAGTAACGGCAGACATGGTAATTACATTGAAAATTACCCCTAAATAAATAGCTCTAAATTTTCTTAAGAAACTAGCCGGTTTTCCGCCATAGCGCATTTCATAAAACTCCAAATCTGTATTCACATTCGACTTACGCCATAATTTAGCATAGACAAAAACGGTCAACATACCTGTTATCAAAAAACACCACCACACCCAGTTACCCGATACTCCGTTGGTACGAACAATATCTGTTACCAGATTGGGCGTATCTGTTGAAAATGTAGTCGCTACCATTGAAAGCCCTAAAAGCCACCATGGCATAGTACGACCCGACAGAAAAAATTCTGAAGAACTTGCACCCGATGTTTTTGATACATAAAACCCTATGCCTAAGACAAGGGAGAAGAAAACTATAATAAATGTATAGTCTAACGTACTGAGTTCCATAAGTTGGTTTTAGGTTGATTGTTAAAGATATATTATTTTAGGACATTCTTATACCTAATACGCTAAACGTACCACGTGCTTCTATCAATAACTACAGAAATTACCCCAACCGCATGGATCCTTGCATCAATTGCAACCTTCATCATAGGATTATCTAAGGCCGGCATAAAAGGAATTGCCGTTTTAAATGTCACTATAATGGCTTTGGCATTTGGCGCAAGACAGTCTACAGGCATGGTAGTACCATTACTTGTTCTTGCCGATATTTTTGCCGTTATCTACTATAATAGATATACACAGTGGAAGTATGTTTTTAAAGTACTACCATGGATGATAGTTGGTTTACTAATAGGTGTGTTTATTGGAAATGAATTGCCCGAAAAATTCTTTAAAATAGGCATGGCAACCATAATTATCATAACCGTAGGTATGATGTTCTATTGGGACCGTAAAAAGAATAAAAATGTACCTTCTCACTGGACATTTGCCGGAGCCATTGGTACTATTGCAGGAATTACCACCATGGTCGGAAATTTAGCAGGCGCATTTTCTAATATTTACTTTTTAGCCATGCGCTTACCTAAAAATCAATTTATAGGTACTGCTGCTTGGTTATTTTTAATCATAAATATCATTAAACTTCCCTTTCACTTTTTTGTTTGGAAAACCATTACCCCAGAATCGCTGACCTTGAACTTAATACTTTTACCAGGCATTCTATTAGGTTTCTTTGTTGGTATACGGTTTATTAAACATATTAAAGAAGCATTCTTTAGAAAGATGATTTTGGTGTTGACCGCTGTGGGAGCTGTGCTTATAATGCTTAGTTAACAACTCAACTTTACCATATTCATCAAAACCGGATTTATAAAGTCCACATATTTCAGATTAGGGTTAATCTTTACCTCACGCAACTAGTAATTTAGCAGCAATAACTTAAAAACACTGCTACAAATGAATATCATAGGAAA
>JANQUX010000074.1 GCA_030730545.1 Maribacter sp.
ATATTATTCTATATTCCTAATGCTTTGGACAAATTAATTAATCACGACCAAACTGGAAAAGTCGTAGAAAGTAGTGCAGTAATGATAACGGCTGGCCTTTTTATTTTAATAGGTGTAGTTCTTTTCTTGTATAATAAAACTATGATGATAGTTACAGCTATGCTAACCTTGTATATGATTTTTATAGTATTAATTCATATGTATAAAGGAAAGCCTTCTGAACTTGTAATTCTAATTCTTATGTCAACAGTATGCGCTGCTTATATAAGAAAACCAGAATTATTTCAGCTGACATCTTAATCGTAAAGTTCAAATAAAGGATAACATGAAATCAGAGGTGCTTAAAATTGGAAATGCAAAATTGACTAAATCCATTTTTCAACAAATTCCAGATTCCAAAATAATCTTTGATTACAACGATGATGTAATTGACACTATACTAGGTTATGTAAAAAATAGAAATAACACCTATTTGCTTAGTTACGAAGAGGGTATACTTTACAAAATATTACTACATATTCCAGATCATTTGGGCAAACATCTAAATTACCATCGACCATATTTTACAGATATACCATTTTTAAGTTATGATGGCCTTATATAAATAAAAATGCAGCACGCGCAAAAAAACATTTATGATTCCTGTATTCATAAGCTATTAAAAGGTAACAATCAATTATATTCTCAATAGAAGATGTTGATCATAGCATGGAGAAACTTGTGCTTTACTTTCTAATCATACGGCTTTCGTACCAGTCGTTTGATAGCTTGTGAAGGAATCTGTTTTAATTCGGGCATTTAATTATTATTGGATTTTTCCAGACCAAGTTATCATAATTTTCTAAATCGTATTAAGGGTTACTTCTTTCTTGAATACCTTATAAATCCTTAGTTTGTTTATAATTTACTACTTTCTTATATGCGATATCAGAACTAATCAAAGCCTAAACTACAATCGCGCTGAGTTAACTTATTCCAAAGTTTCTTTAAATCTTCCATTAATAAGTTGATATAAAATCAACTTATTAATGGACTGCATATATCATATATAATACGAATCTATTAATCCGACATATAATTATTTAATACAAATCCCTTCTAAAAATTAGTAGTTAGTACAAAGAATAACAAAGTTTAATTTTTGCTTTTTGACGAAAGTTCTGAATATATATATATTGTCCAATTCGCATTTAATAGACTATAAATTTATAATAATCTAAATATATTAACAAAAAATTATGAGGTTTGAAATATTTAATTATATTTGGTTCATCATATTGGTTTACCAATCTGATGAACCAATCTGATAAACCAATTTATCAAATTTCAGTTTTATTAATTTTAAAAAAGAATTAAATGAAAAAGAATTTAAACTTTAAGGTCTTAGAAAGACTTAATTTAATGATTGTATTTGCTTTATTAACAACTTTTTTTTCCTGTACACAGGAGGATGATCTTGAAGAAGCTATTACGGGTGCTAATGACGAATTTGTCGTGGCATCTTTAACTAGTTCGACAGTACAGGCTGAAAACTATGACGCGCAAAGCGGTATCCAAATTGCTGGGGGCAGCAAGGTAGGTTATATTAACAATGGCGATTGGATCAGATTCGATGATTTTGATTTTGATGGTGCAAATTCCGTATCCGTAAGAGCCGCAAGTAACAGAAGTGGCGGTAACATAGAATTTAGAGCCGGTGGAACTAATGGCGATTTATTGGGTACAGTTAGCATAACTAACACCGGGAGCTGGAATAACATGCAAACCTTTACAGGTAATATGAACGACAACTCCAATAACTCGGACCTTTATCTCATATTTAAAGGAGGTAATGGTTATTTGTTCGATGTTGACTCTTTTGTACTTAGCGGAAACGATGATAGTGGAAGTTGCGATTTACCTTGGACTGACAGTGGCTTTAGATTGGCAAATGGAACGCAAGCTTACAGAAAAACCGTGGATATTTCATGCGAAAGTAATGTTACTCTTTCTCTAGTTGCTTCGGGTACGGGCAATATGGAGACCGCTGATTACATGAGAATTTATTATAAGGTTGACGGTGGTTCTCAACAAACAATATACACCAAGAATGATTCTTTTTCTGAACAATCTTTCTCAGTTGGTAATATTCAAGGTAATTCCTTAGAGATAATCGTTGATGCAAAAAATTCAGCTTCAAACGAAGTACATACCTTAAGCAATGTCAGAGTTTCTACTGATAATCCCCAACCGCCAACAGGAGGTTCTGCCGCAGATATTATTGGTGGAATGAATTCAAAATGGAAACTGAACGCTTTCTCTGGTTCCTTGAACGTTGGATCTGGAGATTATGGAAAATCTGGTTCGAATGGTTTAAGCTATTCAGATAGGGCTAGTACAAGTGACAATGACAATTGGTTCTTTGAAACCAACGGCTATGCAGCATTTAAATGCCATGCGGGCAACCCTACTTCTAGCGGTTCAGGTAATATGCGTAGCGAATTACGTGAGTTAGATGGTAGTGGAGATGAAAGGAGTTGGAATGGTACTACAAGTACTACCCACAGAATGCGCTATAAGGTACAAATACGTCGTATGCCAACCTCTGGTAAGCTGTGTTTTGGACAAATTCATGGCTCAGGTAATTTTGATGATGTTATCAGATTACAAATTGATGATTCTAGTGCAGATAGAGGCGCTACCACCGGTAAAACCAGTGGAACATATGATGTTATGGTAAAAGGTTACGTAACGGAAAATCTTGATCCAGATAGAAGAAATGATTCTTGGGCTCGTATACAAATGAATAGGGAATATGATGTGGAAATATCTATGACCAATAAAAAAGTGACTGTTAAGTTTGACGGTTCTACTATCTATACTTCTATGGATGTGAATTCTACGGACAACTATTTTAAAGCAGGTGCTTATTTGCAGTCGGCTCAGTTTGACAAGACCCCTCAGTTAATACGAAACAATAATAACTTTGGTGAAGTTTGGATCAAAGACTTGATTGTAGATTAAGGTTTACGTGTTTGTTGCTGAATTAGTAACTAAAAATTAACTAGTAAAAGGCTGTTCGTTTATGAACAGCCTTTTTTATGAATTCGAATTTAAAATCTATATGTTTTTATGCAGACATAAATATTACAAATTAAACCTGCATTAAAATTCTAAATAACCGATGGAAAAACAACAATGGCTTGTATATACCCTATTACTTAAAGAAAATAAGCATTATATTGATATTGCTTATGATGTTGAGAAAAATTTCAGGCGCATTGTGGGACCCTAAAAAAAGGCGCAAAGTTTACTAAAAACATAAACTACTTAAAATATTAGAAACCATAGAAACAAGAACAACCAATTTATATGAAGCTATGGTTATTGAAGATATCACAACTCATAGTTATATGAAATTATATGGTCCTAAAAACGTAAAAGGAGGTAGATTTTTAGGTTCATATAGAAAAAGATATAAAAGGTTTTTATTATTTGAAGAAAGAGGGTATTTATCAAATCTGACCAAATTGTATTGCGAATTTGATATAACATATAGTGGATTGGAACAATTGGGTATTTTAGCATTTGCTAAAAGCGGAGCGAATTCCTGTTTTGTAATGCCAACAATTTTATACGCTAAAAATCAGCGTTTAAATAAAGAATTTGCTTTACAAAAGTTAATCGAGAAATGGGTATTATGCCAACACCCAACATTCAATCAAATTCAAAAGTCTAAATAAACGATAATTAAATATATAAGCCTAAACGTTTGGGGCTAATTATAAAATAAGTGATTATGAACAAAAATGATTTTAGTGAGTTGAAAGTTATGTATATAAATTGTACTCTTAAAAAATCTCCACAAGAAAGCCACACCAAAACCTTGATGGAAGTTTCCAAAGCTATTATGGCTAAGGAAAACGTCAATGTTGACGAAATCCGATTAGTCGACCATCAAATTGCAAGTGGTGTTTATCCCGATATGACCGAGCATGGTTGGGAAGTTGACGAATGGCCAGAACTATCAAAGAAGATTCTGGACGCGGATGTTCTTGTAGTGGGAACACCAATTTGGTTAGGCGAAAAATCGTCAGAAGCCCAAAAATTAATCGAAAGACTTTACGCTATGAGTAGTCAGACCAATGATAAAGGTCAATACGTCTATTATGGTAAGGTTGGTGGCTGCATCGTTACCGGTAATGAAGATGGTATCAAACATTGTGCGATGGGAATACTGTACTCGCTCCAACACGTAGGTTATTCCATACCGCCCCAAGCAGATTGCGGATGTCTCGGAAAAGTAGGCCCAGGACCAAGTTATGGGGATAAAGAATGGAAAGGAGAAAAACTGAATAATCCTGTGGGCTTTGATAGTGATTTCACGAATAGGAATACCACGTTTATGACATATAATCTGCTTCATTTAGCATTAATGTTAAAAAACAATAGTGGTTATTCAAATTATGGCAACTCTCGAAAGGACTGGGATGATGGAGAGCGATGGGAGTTTGAAAACCCAGAATACCGCTAAAGCTACTAGCTACATCGTAGGCTCTAATCGAACTTTACAACAAATGAAAGTTTCGCGTATAAAAGTCGCCTATTTCTAAAAATTGGTCAATAGCAAAGTTCGAACAAAGGATAAATCTTTAGCTTTTTTTTATTCTATAGGTTATCCTTCGATTGGTAATTACAGTTCTTGATTTAACGTTGAGAATTGCCTCGTTGGAAATCACCTGTCCGCAGACATAATTATTATTGGTAACGATTGCGCGGTACAGATTACCGTTCTTAATAGAATCCGGGGAGATTACGGTCAATGCGTCCGTTGTAGTACCCGAGTATTCGGCACCATCGGTTATATCGCTAAAAGTAGAACCGTTATCCGTACTTAACTGCCATTGATACGTATCCGTATCGCTTGAGGTAAGGTCAAACATAGCATCGTCGGGTACGAACACGTTTTGATCTGTTGGTTGTAATGTGATCAGAGGTGCGTTGCCCACTTCTTGAAATGTATATTCGGAAGAATTAGTGCTAATTGCCGGGGTGGTAGTATAGGCGTCCCCAGCTCCGTTAATTCCAGCGGCAGTTACCAATCCGTTGGCGTTTACTTCCATGTTCGTAATAACTCCGCCATAGGTACCATCATCATTACTGTCCGCGTTACTATCGGCATAAGCTTCGTTGGCATCGTTACAGCCGTCGTTGTCGGAGTCGATATCCAAATCATCGGTTATACCATCTTTATCGGTATCCAAACCTGCCGCCCAAATTATTGTATTGACCAAGAGATTTTCACCTGTGGAATTAAATCCTACTGTACTATTATTCAATGGAAGGACACTGCGCCTTCCCGGAGCGATACCCGCATCCATCGCATCACCAACCTCCCAAGCTATGAGTACCGCTTGCCCGTTTGGATGGTACCCTAATTTGGTACCTGAAACCACGTTGTTCACATAGAACCCTGCATCTCCAACATCTAGGTCGCCCAAGGATAGGCCTGCGGTAATTGGATGCGTATTATCCGTAATGTTGATGATGTTAGTAGTGTTATTAACCGTAGCTCCCGTGGTACCCAGAATGTCGTCATAAAGCGCATTCTCACTTGTTACTATACCATTTGTCGTAGTTGCTAGATTTGCAATATTTGCCAATGCTGTACCACTATTTACATCTTCGTATATGAATGTCACCGAATAGTCATTGGCATTTCCGCCAAAATTGTCATCCACTACCGTTACCGTATACCCTAAGGCTATGAGTTTGTCTATTGTATTCTGTTCTTCGGTTTCTGGAGCGTTTTGCGTTACCCACAATACCGTCTTAGGTCGTTCTACGGTATCAAGAATACCATCATTATCATCATCTAGATCGGTTCTGTCGCCCACTCCGTCATTATCGCTATCAGTATCCTCATATAAGATGGCACTGTTCTCGATACGAACACAGAGATTGTCCGGATGGGTTACCACCAAGTTGTAAACATTCCGGTTCAAGCCTGTAACTTCTGAGATATTCAAGGTGCTTGTATTCGTACCGCTGTAAACGCCCCCATTAGTAAGGTCAATACCGTTTACTTGCCATTGAAATTGAAGATTTGAACTGTCATCGGTAGCAGGTGGTACCGAATAATTAGGCGAACCCGATATATAACTCTGTGTATATTCTGCCGTGGCGGTTGTTACCGTAAAGTTGGTACCGCCCCCGTTCAATATATTTTGATCTATTAATGCGGTGGCGTCAACGGTGGCGCGTGTTGCAAGTTGAAAAGTATAATCTGATGTAGTACTGCTGATCAGCGGATTCGTGTAACCGTCAGAACCACCGGTGACCGTTCCGTTTGTGGAATTATAATCCGTACCCTGAAGCTCTCCAGGTTTAGAGGAACTTTCCGTATATCCGGCTTCCGTAACGTCATTACAACCGTCTCCATCACTATCCGCTTCGTTAAAATCAGGAACCCCATCTCCATCGGTGTCCGTAGATAGATACGCCGTTGCCAAAGTGCCGCTATCCGGGGAGGTCTCAATATTGTCATATACACCATTAGCGCCTACTGTACCGTTTGTGGAATCTATGATACCGTCATTATTGGTATCAAGATTACCATTTCCGTTCTCTATGATATCATAAATACCGTCATTGTCCGCATCCAGGTCAAAATTGTTGAATATGCCATCGTTATCTGAATCTAAACAGGTGGGGGTTGAAACCACCCAGATTTCGACATCATCTATAAAGTTACCAGATCCTAAAGCCCCTGTAGACGTAGAGACCGCGTCAAAAATAAAATAGGTATTGGACTGGCCAGCTGGGACTATATAAGAACCGGTATATGAGCCCCAAGCCGTATTACCGTCACTCATCGTCTGTTGCACGGTCGCAGAGGTAAGGTCTGCACCGATACGAACGGTGGCGACATCAGTACCATCTCGCCCCCGATGATGCACGGACCATTGTACTTCAGACCCTGGGGTCAGGCACAATATCTGGTATAGTGCCGATGAAACCCTAGCGTTCAGTTCGGCGAACTGATTCCCTTCGAAAGAAGGCACGCCCCTAAAACCGGAGGACCATATTTCGATCAAGCCATCGGAAGCGGTCGTAGACCACCCTGGTACATTACTCTCGTTCGTTTGTATATAGCTTGCATTTGGAATCACAGGATTCTCAAAACCACCATTGGTTATAGGTTCCAAACAGATAGTTCCCGCACATTCATCTTCGTCCAGAACACCATCGTTGTCATCATCGTCATCACAGATATCACCAACGCCATCACCGTCATTATCTTCTTGCAAAGGGTTTGCCGTTGTAGGGCAGTTGTCCATACTATCCTCAATACCGTCACCATCGGCATCCGGACCTGCCGTTGGACAAACGATAGAACTACAATTTCCGGTACAATCCACTTCATTGGGCGGCGCAAATGAATTTGATGTTACCGAAGCATTCGGAGTTCCTGAATCGAAAGGAGAACTGTTTGAATTTGTAGTATCGTAAAAGTTTATTCCTCCTACGTCATTACCAAACGAATTGTTTTGAACGGTATTACCTGTAAAATAATAGCTTCCACTACCAGTTACTGCATTATTATTAGTGAAATTAATACCAGAAACGATCCCGTCAGCACCTTGATTGAAAGCTGCGTTGTTCTGGAACAGACCAGAAGAACCACTGAGCGCATAGATAAATATATTACCATTGTTATAGGTATTATTTCCATTGTTGTTGAACCCCTTATCAGCTACAAAGGTACAATAGTTGCGAACCGTAGAACCTGAATTAATGTTTATGAATTGCCTCGAGTACGCTAAACCGTAATTGTCGACTTTACCACCAGGGTTGAAATTGCCATTTATAGTCTCCAACTCATCGTTATTTGTAAACGTAGAACCGCTACCTGTTGCAAATTCTTGTGTCGCCGTTACTTTACCATTGTTCGTGAACGTAGAATTATTGTTCAAATTAAAGTTACTGTTAAAGTTGACGTTTGCATTCAATCCATTGACCCAAGTAGTCGTACCGTTCAAATTCACCGAGGAATTGAAGTTGGCGATATTATAATTTTCGATTCTAAAACCTGAATTAAGGTTGACACCATTGAAATTTAGTGTTCCGCAGTTGATTAAGGTTCCCGATGGGTTATTAAAATTAGAAGGGGCAAAAGTGGCCCCATTGGCAACATAGATGGTCGACCCAGATGGAAAATTATTGATGTTCCCAGAAAAAGTTCCACTAGTAATACATAGCGTCTGGCCCGAGTTTAAATTTCCAGTAAAATTAGCCTGGGTATAGGTGCAATTTGTGGGACTGCCTGGACATTGAGCTAAAATGTAATGGCTAGACATAAAAAAACAGGTCAGAAGACCGAATATATAATTTAAAAGAAATTTTTCCCCCATAAAAGGCAGTATTGTAATTCAGTTCATTGACTTACAGCAAAATAGTTGTGAAGTAACTTCGGTCAAATATAGATATTCACTAGGTTGTAAAAAGAAATTGTTGTGAAACGGTTGAAAACATATGTGAGTAATTTAAATTAATACATGAAGTATCTTTATTACACCTATAAATACCCGTTAAATTTTAAAAAAGTTCGGTCTATTTTAATTAGAGATTGACACATAAAAATTTCAATTTTGTTGAGAAAGAAAAATTATTAAAGGGCTCAAGAAATATATCCAAACCCTTGATTACTAATTTTCTGTAACCTGTATGAAGTGGCAAGTCTAAATATGACTCAATTATGAAGTGGTTAAGAAAATAATAGAGAAGTTGAATCCAATAGTAAAATTTGCTCTGGAAAATTACGCTTTTAAATATGGTTCTGTTCATATGAAGCAAATTAAAAGGGATTCATATATTGTAAAATGTAATTACCAATGCAGGTTAAGTATTTAAAGATTAAATAAAGGATGATTTAATGTCCTTGGTTACATACTTTTCTATTAATTATTAACTTGAACTTTATAAAAGATATATATTTAATTGTTACCAACTATTTTGAAAAAAAATAAGAAACAAAGTGCCTTATTCTGGAGAGAATACCTAAATCTCTATTGTATAGAGAAAGGTCAAACAGGTATGACCGTTTCTAACATTGTTGGAAGTGTACGACTAAACACTATTTTTAAAAAATATTCTATCAATGACTTTCTTACCGAAATACTAATTGAAGATTATGAACTATTAATATCAAATTGCCCCGATATTGAAGAACTCGTAGTAGGAAAATTTAAAAACTGGAATGCTCCAAAAAAGTATTTTCAAAGTTTCGGTACAATTTATTTTTCCAAAAGTGATTTTCAAACTAAAATAATGGGATTAAGGGATTTGACGCTTGAACTTGAAAAGCGTTACCAAATAAGAATTGAAAATAAAACATACTCCAAGGACGAAGGATCAAATTCTTGGATATTTCTAAGTGACGAGGACAAGCAGAATCATCTATTGGTAAATGAAAAATTAGGAGTTAAATAAATCATGAGTATAAAAAGAGCAACTTTAAGTTTAATAATCTTAATTACAATGTTTGTATCATCTTGTAAAGAAAAGAAGGAAAACGTTTTCTCTTACGAGCAGTTCAAGGAGGCATTGTATTACAATAGTACTACTGGAGGTTTTTCAGATTTGGGGAACTTGGAAATGTGTATTAATAGATGGGGCATGCCTGAGTATGTAAAATCTATGGGTACTATGGACAGAAATGGACGCAACAGCAGATTAAATGCTATTGTATTTCGATGGACCAATGTAGAAGTAGACGGGAAAGGCGTAGAAATAGTGTTTGAGGCGATTCCCAATTCAGGTAAGACTATTGAAGATGTTTTCACAAATAGTATTAACCACATGACCGCCAAGTATTTGAAAGTAAAAGAATTTAAGCTATCAAATGTATCAAAACCTTAGTAAATATTCGTATAATTTAAACTATTGCTAGAATTAAGACATAATGTTTTACTCACTCAAACGGAGAAAAATAGTTGGTAATCGAGTAGACGGCCGTAGGCATTAAAGCCCACGGTGCGCCTCTCACA
>JANQUX010000075.1 GCA_030730545.1 Maribacter sp.
AGCATAGGTTAAAACATTTTTCATACTGAAAAAATTTAATTGTTTGGGGGAACTATATTCATACCATTTACGCTACTTTCCTGATATTCAAATGTAGTAGTTTAAAAAGTACTTTTATTATAACGTACAAAAAATACATTTATGATACATTGCTAGTAAAAATGCTTAAAAACAAGAAAGAGATGCTGTTCAACATCTCTTTCTTTCACCAAACTAACTAAAAGTGTAAACTACTCTTACTCTTCTATATCTTCGAACTTCGTGTCGGCCATTCTGGTCTTACTGAAGTTAAGGTCTTTAAATTCTAATTTTCTATCTTCTTTATCATAATCAAAAACTAAATATTCTTTCGTTTCTAAAAACTCTAAAGCTTTAAAAGAACTGAAATTGTTATTCTGAATTTGAAATACTTCTAAACTTGCTAAATCGGCAAACTCATTTGGTATTTCACCGATAAGTCTGTTGTTCGCCAAAACCAATTCTTTCAACTTACTTAGTTTACCCATATCTCTTGGTATAGCACCTTCTAATCTATTTTCGAATAGACCTAAAGTTTCTAATTGAGATAAAGCACCTAATGAGCTTGGTATATCACCATAAAACTCATTACTAGAAAGGTTTAATACTTTTAAACCTGTTAGGTTACCTACCGTTGCAGGAATTTCACCAGTGAAAAAATTATTAAAAGCCGAAAGTTCTTCTAATTGTAACAAGCTACATATGCCTTCTGGAAGCTCACCATTAAGTCTGTTCATTTCTAACTTCAACACTTTTAAATTAGAAAGCGTAGTTATTTCTACAGGTAAAGCTCCTGTTAGTGAATTGAATGCAAGGTTCAATACTTTAAGGTTTTGTAAATTTCCTATTTGCGAAGAAATAGAGCCCATTAAATTATTATGGAACAAATTAATTTCTACAACCTGATCATTTTCAACCGTATCACCGTGCCATTGAGAAACCGGGGCATTTAAATCCCATTTATTTACCCAATGATTACCGTTGGTGGTTTCGTAAAAATCAATTAAAGCTTTTTTCTCCTTTTTAGAGACTTCGGCAAAACAAATTGTTGTTAGAAATAATAGACTGAAACTTAAATAGTATAGTTTTTTCATAATGATGGTGGTTTGAGCAATTCTTTAAACTAAGAATTATCCTACAAATTTGAACTAATAACGGTAAAAATTAAAATTTTATCGTTGACTGACCGCTCTATGTTGTAAAAGTTGCAGATTATGTTGTGAAACCTCAAAAACCGTATGTGTAGCAATTACTTATTACCCCAGCGATTCAATATCTATTGTAAGAATTTCCCAGTTCTGCATCAATGTTTCCAGCTTTTTCTTTTTAGCTTGATAGCCATCGAAAAAATTAGGCTTTGCAATAGTAGCATCATAGTCTACCAATAACTTGTGGTCTATTTCTTTAATTTCTTTTTCAAGACTACCGATTTTACTTTCTACAGAACTCAATTGGTTTTTTAAGCTCTTCAGCTTTTTCTGGTCTTGAAAAGAATTCGTTGATTTTGGTTTTGCCTTTTCGACCACGACCGCTTGCTTTTTCTCTATAGCCCTAAAGTTTTCGACCTTACGTTGCTCTAAATAGAAATCGACATCGCCTAAATACTCCCTAATCTTTTGATCTTTGAACTCGTATACTTTGTTGGTTAACCCTTGTAAAAAGTCTCTATCGTGAGATACCAAAATTAAAGTTCCCTCGAAATTTAAACAGGCTTGCTTAAGTACATTTTTCGATTTAATATCTAAGTGGTTGGTAGGTTCATCCATCACCAGTACATTAAAAGGCTGCAATAACATTTTCGCCAAAGCCAAGCGGTTACGCTCACCACCTGATAGTACTTTTACGTACTTATCTACTTCATCGCCTCTAAATAAAAACGATCCTAAAATATCTCTTACCTTGCTTCTATTCTTTTCGTTTGCTGCATCGATCATGGTATCTAAAATGGTTTTATTACCATCTAAATACTCCGCCTGGTTTTGAGCAAAATATCCTATTTGTACATTATGCCCCAATTTTAAATGACCTTCATGCTTTAATTCACCGACAATAATTTTTGCCAAAGTAGATTTACCTTGTCCGTTCTGCCCCACAAAAGCAGTTTTAGTATCACGCTCAATAAGAAGGTTAATATCGTTTAAGACTAAATTATTACCATATGCTTTTGATAGATTTTCTATTTCTACCACCACTTTACCAGGAACAACAGAAATTGGAAAACGCAGACTCATAACACTATTATCATCTTCATCGACCTCTATACGCTCAATCTTATCTAATTTCTTTATTAAAGATTGCGCCATTGATGCTTTGGTCGATTTTGCCCTAAACTTCTCAATTAGCCTTTCTGCCTGCTGTATCTCTTTCTCTTGGTTCTTTTGAGCGTTTACCTGCTGTTGTTTTATCTCATTTCTTAAAACAAGGTATTCAGTATATGGCTTATTATAGTCATAAATACGACCTAATGAGATTTCAATCGTTCTGTTAGTAACATTGTCCAGAAACATTTTATCGTGAGATACGATTACCACTGCACCTGTATAATTGTTCAAGAATTGTTCGAACCAAATGATAGATTCAATATCTAAGTGGTTGGTAGGCTCATCGAGTAGTAAAACGTCATTAGTCTGCAATAATAATTTGGCAAGCTCTATACGCATACGCCACCCACCTGAAAAGGTTTCGGTCTTTTTATCGAAATCTTCTCTTCTAAAACCTAACCCTTGTAGAATTTTTTCTGTCTCACCTTGGTAATTATATCCACCTAATATTTCATAATGGTGAGAAACATCATTAAGGTCTATAATTAGCTGACTGTACGAATCTGATTCGTAATCGGTTCGCTCTGCCAATTGATGGTTGATTTCATCTAATTTTAGCTCTAAGGCTTTTATCTCTTCAAAAGCTTGGTATGCTTCATCTAAAACTGACCGACCTTCAACGAAATCAATATCTTGTCTTAAAAAGCCAATTTTAATATCTTTTTCTATGGCAATAACACCGGTATCTAATGGCATATCTTTGTTGAGCAATTTCAACAATGTCGATTTACCTGCACCGTTTTTACCTACTAGCCCTGCTCTATTTCCTCCATTTAATCGAAAAGATATTTCTTCAAATAAATATTCTCCTCCAAAAGAGACTGATAGGTTGTGAACGTTTAACATAAATTCTAATTATTCTAGTGTTTTCTTAAAAGCAAGGCATACTTTACCTAGGTAACTTTTAAGTTAAATTTATCTTTATAACTGCAGATTTCTAAGTTTAAAAATGTCTCAAAATCGTACCTTGGTATAAAGTTTTGCAAATGTTAAAAAAAGGAAACAAACTCTACAGCATTTTAACAGGAAGTTGCCCAAGATGTCATGAAGAAAGCATGTATTTGGACGAAAACCCGTACCATATGGGTAAAATCTTTAAAATGTATGAAAGATGTAGCCATTGTGACCTTAAATATAAAATAGAACCATCTTTCTTTTATGGTGCTATGTATGTCAGTTACGGAGTCGGAATTGCATTTGCCGTTGCAGCATTTGTTATCGCCTATCTTTTTCTAGACGCTGGCTTGATTGAAGCGTTTATTGCTATAATTATTACTCTTATTGTATTTATGCCTGTAATTATGAGGGTATCTCGTAACATATGGATTAATATGTTTATAAAATACGATGCTAAGGCTACCTCAAAAAGTCTTAAATCTTAGCAAATCGCCCTATATTCATTTCTTCTAATAACGGAATTTGATGTTCTATATGCTCGTAAAGCGATTTTGCCGCCCAAGGTGCTATGGTAATACCATGAGATCCAAAACCATTCAATACCCATAAATTGGCATACTTCGGATGTTTACCCACCAAAGGTATTCTATCTTTTACCGTAGGACGTATACCTGCCTCTTGATCAACTATTTCAAACGGACAATCTAACAGGCTGCCTAGTTTATCTGAGAGCTCAATTTTAGCCCTTTCGGTAATAGTATTATCTTTTTGATCTCTATTATACGTTGCGCCTACCTTATACAAATCATCGCCTAAAGGAATTAAGAAAATGGAAGATTTGATTATTCTAGTTTCTTTAAGCTCTCTAGCCTTAATAACGATGTATTCCCCTTTTGAACCTTGCATAGGCAAATGATTGAAATACGGATTCTGCATCATTCCAAAACCCTCGGTAAACACTATGTGTCTAGCTTTTATATTTTGATAACTTACAAACTCTTGTTCAATTATAAGTTGACTATGATCGAATGTAGCCGTATACAACTTGTTTTCTTTTTCGAGCCACTTCGTATAGCTATTAAAAAGTAACTTGGTATCTAACTTACCTGTTTCTAACACTTTACCAAATTGGTGCACTGCTTTGAGCGAGGTATTCTCATTATTCACCAATTTAGTATCTAAATATGGCCTCAGCTTTTCTTTATCAGCTGCTTCAAACCATAAATTTTGCTCTTCTATAGATGCAAATTTTCGTAGCACATTCAACTTTTCATCAAACGTTACCTTCAAAAAATGTTCTAATTGGGTATAAAATTCGGTGGCTATCGGTAGTTGCTCGTCTGCTCGCCAAGAAAGTGTAAATCGTTTTAATATAATAGGATTATACAAACCGCCTGCCACACGAGACGATGTTTGCGATTGGTCATTAAAAACAACAAATGTCTTGTTATTTCTACGCAAGTTTTCGCAAAATGCGGTACCCGCCAACCCTAGCCCTACTACCATATAATCTACCATGGCGCAAAGGTAATGACAATTGTAGAAAACATGATATAAAAACAAAAGACCCGATCTTTCGATCGGGTCTTTATTATATGAATTGGATTTTCAGTAAGCTTAGTAAGCCCACATGTCTTGTTCCTTATCTCTAATTGTTTCTTTAATTCGTTTTGCTTCCAATAATTGGAACAAAGCATTATCAGAAATGTAATCGTCAACTTTTCTGTCGCCTTGTACGTTATCTTCTTTATAAATAACGGCATCGAATCTTCTTGCATTCAACAACATGTCGAAAGAAATAGGCTGAGCTGAATTTTGTGAATTGAAAACTTTGGCTTCATGTAACATTTCACGAGCGTCTGGGTACCATACCCAAAAAAGCTCTACCATATCTGGATTGTCATCATCCATAAAGTTTACATCTGGTGCAACTGGAGCAATACCTAAAAGACGGTATTTTAATTCTCCTTGTCTCTTATCGAAATACCAAATTCCTTTCACGTGATATTCTTCAATATCAGCTGCAGAAATATTTCTACGAGTAATGTACTCTTCAGAAACAGTTTCACCTGCATTCATTTGCTCATACCCGTAATCAAGAGTATCAACCATTTGCAAGGCGTCTTTTAAATCGTTAAAAGACCTTTTTTTAGTGAAATAAGAATCTGTATAAGTTTCTAATTTTCCACTTTTTAAATTTTTTATTAGAACGTGGTATAAAGACCTTCTATCTGGGCCAATATCCATAGTATCTGTTGGATAATATAATGGGAAGTTAACTCTCTCATCTAAATCTACGGATTCCCATAAAGTTTTAGACCAAAGGATATCCCTATCATCTACATAACCATATTCTAATGGAGCATCGTTATCGACAGCTTTCTGTGCTTCTGTACGCATACCAACCTCATCGGGTTTCTTTGCATTCAATACATTTGCTTGGGCCATCATTGATAAAGGTAACATTGTTACCGCTCCCATTACTAAAACATTTTTCCAATTCATGTTTGCTTCACTTTAAAAATAACCGGGTAAGACCAAAGGGTTTACCCGGTATCATTCTATTTATTTAGTTTGTAATCTCCACAACTACCGGAGATACTTTCTTCAATTTGTAACTTTTATTGTTTGTGATAAACGCTTCGATATCAAATATTTGAACGATATCTCCTCTTTTAGCACGTGATAAAGCTTGTTTTGCTTTAGCATCCATCTTATTTCCTCTTACAGAAACAGTTGGTTGACCTGGTACTTTAAATTTAAAGCCGCTTACTGCAAGGTTCAAATCAAAATCAAAGTCTTCTAAGCCAGCACCGATCGTAGCGATCTCAACATTACTTTTTGGAAGTTTAATACTACCGGTTTGCTTACTTACACTACCTTCTGGTCTTGGAATATCTTTAATTCTGAATTCAGAGTTAGATGATACTGACTGACCGTCAGGTAAAGTACCTGAGGCTGTAATAGTAACGTTTCTACCAGTACCTGGTGTCATTACATAACTACTACCACTAACAGCCTTAAGACCTGGAGCAGATGCTCTTACTTTATTATTTGGTATACCTGGTATAGATATAGACATTGGGTTAGCAACACCTCTATATACAACATTCATTTTATCAGCAGCAATTAAAGCAGCATTTGGCTTTGATATAGTTGCGAATGAATTTTTAACCTCAACAGGAATTTCTTCACCATCTTGCTTGAAGTAGATAGTACCTTTTACTTCATGGTCACCAGCAGAACCAGAACCAATCAACATTTTAACACCACCAGCTTCTAATTTATAATCAGTACCTTCAGTTAATTTTCTACCATCTAAAGTTAACTCAGCTTTTACCGGAGTAGAAGAGTTATCAGTTTTGCTGATAATAATCTTACCATCATACTTCTCACCTGCATAGTATGCAGATTTAGTAGATGAAAGTGAAGTTGCGAAGTTCTTTAAAGAAACTTGGTTAGTCAACTCACCTGCTAACATAGATTTTAAAGCTGCTTCTTCAGTCGTTTTAACATCAGCTTGTAACTGAGTTAATTTTGCTAAAGATGCTACTAAAGGATATCCTTCATAATGATAGTTGATCCAATCTTGTTTGGTGCCGTCTCTTTTTTCAACTTTACCATTCTCATCTCCTGTTTGAAAACGATCGATAACAGATTGCTTTAAAGCTTTAGGCACTATTGCCGCAACTTGATCTCTGTAACCAGTTAAGTTGCTCATGAATTTTTTACCGTCTTCTGATAAAGTTTCACCTTGGAATAATTTCTGATCTAAGTAATCAGCCATATCCATACGAGCATAATCTTTAGGATCTTCGATCCCTTCCATCATACCTTTTTTAAGTCCTTCTAAGTAATCATAATACTCTTGAGACATTGCTTTAATCTGTTGAGCATTCTTGTACAGCTTATCATATTTAGCTGCATCTTCAGATGCTTTAGTTTCCAGACTACCTAAGAACGCTTCGTTACTTGCGGTTGTCATTGCGTTTGAAGTCTCTAGCTTTTCATTCATTATACCGAATGCGGCTAATACCTCTTTACTCATGTTTAGTGCCAGCATTGCGATGAAGATCAAATACATTAAGTTGACCATCTTCTGACGTGGTGAATTTTTTCCTCCTGCCATGGATTTATTTTTTTAGATTTTAATTAATAATTGACTTGGGTTCTATTAAAATCCAATTTAGTTTTTACTACTCATTGCAGATAACATTCCACCATATACACCATTCAAAGAAGAAAGGTTTGTAGACAAAGATGCCATTTGATCTTTAAGTGCACTTGCATTTTGAACAACTTCTTCATTAACTGAAGCTTGTTTGCTAGCACTTTCTAATTGTACTTTATAAAGACTGTTCAAAGACTCCATTTGAGCTGCAGCATGAACCATTTCACTAGAATATTTCTTAGTAGATTCCATTGCATCAACTGTTGGAGCGATACCTTTAGCAGCACCTTCAAAGTTTTTAATGCTTGAACCTAAGCTTTCCATAAGACTTGCGTCTACACCAGCTTCTTTTAATAAATCATCTAATTTCTTAGATAAAGATGCTTCAGCTTCTTTAATTTC
Organism: Maribacter sp.; assembly: GCA_030730545.1. GTDB lineage: Bacteria > Bacteroidota > Bacteroidia > Flavobacteriales > Flavobacteriaceae > Maribacter. The sequence continues at coordinate 7,810 of JANQUX010000075.1, forward strand.
AGTTGCAGCTTGTGCTTTTTTAGGTGCTTTACCTTCACCACCAGCTAATTCTGGGTATACTAATGCCCAGTCTAGATCTTCATCTACTGGTTCGAATGCACTGATCGCGAAAATTAATGCTTCTGTAATAAGACCTATCGCTAAAAGAATACCACCATTTAATGGTCCTAACTCCCAGTGAAGAATTTTGAATAATGCACCGATAATTACAACTGATGCTCCTAGCCCGTAGGCCATGTTAAATAATTTTTTTGTGGATTTTGACTGTGCCATGTTTAATTTAATTTAAGGTTTAATAAAAAAAGATTTGGTTAAAAAATGAATTTGAATTTATTATAAAACTGTTAATACTATTATTTATTGTGTGGAATCTTCCTCACCCATATAATCTTGTACTGTTCTGAAACCGATGTAGCTACGAGCAGAATCAGCGTATTCGTAATCTCTTGTACTTACTTGTAAGAAGTAAGCTACATCTTTCCAGGATCCACCTCTAATAACTTTTCTTGTATTAGATGTGTCACCTCCGTTAGGGTTCATTGTAGATACATAATCATATGCACTTGGATCATAACTTGAATTTGTCCACTCAGATACGTTACCTGCCATGTTGTACATATTAAAGTCATTAGGCTCGTAAGATTTCGCTTCTACTGTATATAAAGCAGCATCTGCAGCATAATCTCCACGTTGTGGTTTAAAGTTTGCCATAAAACAACCAGTATCACTGATTACATATGGGCCACCCCATGGGTACGTACCACCTTCGATACCACCTCTTGCAGCATATTCCCATTCAGCTTCTGTTGGAAGTCTAAATTGATTAACGAATTGTCTATTACGACTCTTGTTATCATCATTTTTGAACTTCGTTCTCCAGTTACAGAATGCTTTTGCTTGTTGCCAGCTGATACCAACTACAGGATATTCGCTATAGGCATCGTGCCAGAAATAATCATTGTGCATTGGTTCGTTATATGAATAAGAGAAATCTCTGATCCATACAGTAGTATCTGGGTATATCTCTACTTCTTCGGTACGAATAAAGTCTTTGCGACTCTTGTTCCCTTTTAAAGAAGCTCGGGCAGCTGCCTCGATATCCATCCAACTATACTTATACTTTAAATTCTTAACGTTGATAGTACGTTGACCGTTATATGATTCTTCTTCAGATAAGTAGATAGAATCCATAATTTCGGTATAATACTCATCTGGGTAGTCTGATGTGTCCCAAACTAGGTCTTCATCTTTACTTAACGCTCTACCTTCGTAGCCCGTTTCGCCCATACCCGAGTAATTATCTAACATATACTTATCGTATACAGATGCTCTTGTAGTATCTGCATCTTTAAATGCATAGTCACCAATACCGCCTTCTTCTGGACCGATACCTAACTCATCAGCTAAAATGGCTAATTTGGTTCTTACGATAGAATCCTTTACCCATTCTACAAACTGACGATACTCACTATTCGTGATTTCTGTATCATCCATGTAAAAAGAACGTACCGTAACTGTCTTAGTCGGCGCATTCAATAATTTTCCTTGATCTTCTTCACTCTTACCCATTATGAAAGAACCCCTTGGGATAAGTTCCATTCCATATGGTTTTTCTGGATACCACTTTTTTCCCTGGACTCCAGTTAGCTCACCTTTTTGCTTAGACCCACAACTTGTGAGTAAAAAAACAAACGCTATAGAGGATAACAATAGCTTCTTCATACTTTAGGTTAAATTTCGATTATGGTTTAAACTGAGAATACAATAATTTATTCTATCAACTAAAACTAGGTTTTATATAAAATATTGTATTAAAGTCTTTTTATGCTTTAAAAAAATAATGTTAATTAAAGCCTTTCTTATAGGCTTTGTACCACCTTTCTGGAATCTGTTGATTACATGCATCAATATAATCCTTCTCGGTGCAAGGTAATAACGCTGGTGTATGCCCTTTAGTATGTGAAGTAAAAATAGATGGGACTTCTGTCCACCATCTTTCTGTTAATAAACTTTTGTAGAATACCAATTCTTCGTCTTCGCTAGGTACATTATACTTAACAAAGTCATCGGTTTTGGTATATGGACTTTCTTTTATTCTAAAATTGATACCTTCTATGAAGTACCATATTATCTGTGCTATCAGTTGTTGCGACTGTACGGTATTCTCCATTTCGTACAAACCGAATACAGATACTTTATCGCTGATACCTGCA
>JANQUX010000076.1 GCA_030730545.1 Maribacter sp.
AAGGTGGCGACTATGTAAAGTCTGGCGATCTGCTGTGTACTATAAAAGTGGTACCTAATTTAAGTGCCTTAAATGATGCCAGAAATAATATTAATGAATCAAAAATTAACTTAGACGATCAATTGCGTAATTTAGAACGTCAAAAGGGATTGTTTACTAAAGGGGTAATTTCTAAAGTAGATTTAGAGCGAGCTCAATTAAGCTATGACCAATCAAAGCAATCTTACGCTGCTGCTAATAAAAGATATGATATTGTAAAAACGGGTACGACGTCTGGTTTTGGTAATGCTGCGAATACACAAATTAGGGCAACGGTTAGTGGTATGGTATTAGAAGTGCCTGTAGAAGTGGGTAATCAGGTAATTGAGAGTAATAACTTTAATGAAGGTACTACCATAGCAGCTATTGCAGATGTTGATAAAATGATTTTCGAGGGTAAGGTCGATGAATCTGAAGTTGGGAAAATCAAAGAAAATCTACCTTTAGAAATTACTGTAGGTGCCATAGAAGATAAAGTGTTCGATGCTGTATTAGACTATATAGCTCCGAAAGGAAATGAAGAAAATGGTGCAATTCAATTTGAAATCAAGGGCACACTTAAAAAACAAGACTCCGTATTCATTAGAGCCGGCTTAAGTGCAAATGCATCTATAATTTTAGCCCGTGCAGATAGTGTTTTAGCGGTTAAAGAGGCTTTGGTGCAGTTCGATGATAAAACTAAAAAGCCATATGTAGAAATTGCTACTGGCGGTCAACAATTTGAAAGAAGAGATATTGAGTTAGGTATTAGCGATGGTATTTATGTTCAAGTTACTTCTGGTATAAAAGAGGGCGAAAAAATTAAGGTTTGGAACGAGGTAAAACCAGACGAGCTTGCCGATAACGAATAAAGTAAAAAAAATAATAAAATTCATGTAACAAATTATACACGGTTTAGTCTAATGGGTAGACAGTGTAAAAATTGTTCAAAATAACAACCAACATGATTGAAATTAAAGATCTTCATAAGTCCTATAAAATGGGCAAAAATTCACTTCACGTTCTTAAAGGAATAAATTTTAATGTGGAAGAAGGCGAATTGGTAGCCATTATGGGCTCTTCTGGTTCGGGTAAATCTACCTTACTGAATATTTTAGGTATGCTAGATGAGTTAGATGAAGGTTCTTATACACTAGACGGAGTGGCTATCAAGAATTTAAATGAAACTAAGGCTGCACAATATCGCAATAAGTTTTTAGGATTTATTTTTCAATCTTTCAACCTTATCAATTATAAAAGTGCTGCTGAGAATGTTGCATTGCCACTTTACTATCAGAAAGTACCAAGAAAAGAACGTCAAGAAAAGGCTTTAAAATATTTAACACAAGTAGGGTTGAAAGAGTGGGCAAATCATTTGCCTAGTGAACTTTCTGGTGGTCAAAAACAAAGGGTTGCTATAGCAAGGGCTATGGCGGCAGAACCAAAAGTGTTATTGGCAGATGAACCAACAGGGGCATTAGATAGTACAACATCTTATGAGGTAATGGACCTTATTCAAAAAATTAATGATCAGGGTAATACTATTCTCATAGTTACTCACGAACCTGATATTGCAGATATGTGTAAGCGTATTGTGCATTTAAAAGATGGAGTTATTATAGAGGACAAGAAAATTGAACAAGTAAGAGCTTCAAAATATGTTTAGTAGAGATAATTGGAGAGAAATTTTTCAGACTATTCAAAAGAACAAGTTAAGAACATTCTTATCTGGTTTTACGGTAGCTCTGGGAATTTTAATTTTTGTGGTCTTATTTGGTTTTGGAAATGGTCTAATCAATACGTTTCAATTATTTTTTGAAGATGATGCACAAAATATAATTACCTTTTTTCCAGGTCAAACTACTAAGCCTTATAAGGGGTATAAATCTGGTCGGCAGATAGAATTTGATAGATCAGATTTAGCTGATATAGAAAAAAACTTTCCGATGTTTTTGGAGTACGTTACACCAAGAATAGGGCGAACTTACCTTACTAAATTTAAAAACGAATCTAACAATTACTCCACACGGGGGGTTGCACCTTCTCATCAGTTTGCAGAGAAAACCATAATCATGAAAGGTAGGTATCTAGATAAATTAGATATTCTAAAAAAAACTAAAACAGCCGTAATTGGTAGGTTAGTTGAAAAAGATTTATTTGGTCAAGAAGATGCAATTGGTAATTATATAGATGTTGGGGGTAGTGTATTCAAAGTTGTCGGGGTTTATCAAGATGATGGTGGTGATGATGAGGAACGAAGAATCTATGTACCCTATACCACACTACAACTGATCGAGAAAAATAATGATAAAGTAGATCAGATAATTGTAGCGTTTAAACCAGAATTGGGCTATTCGGGTGCAATGGCATTAGAAAAAAGTCTTTCTACGTTTTTTAAAGAAAAGAAATATATAAACCCGAATGATCAGAACGGTATTTTTATACGAAACGTTGCTGAAGGCTTAAAGCAGACCCAACAATTGGCAAGGGTTCTTCAGTTGATAGTTGCTTTTGTGGCATTTGGGACTATTATAGCAGGTATTATTGGTATTAGTAACATTATGGTTTTTGTGGTAAAAGAACGAACCAAAGAATTGGGAATTAGAAAAGCACTTGGGGCTACACCAAAATCTGTAATTAGTACCATACTTTTAGAATCTATATTTATAACCACCATCTCTGGTGTTTTAGGAATGTTGATTGGTATCGCAATTTTGGGTTCCTTAGATAAAACTTTAGAAGACTTTTTTATTACCGATCCATATATAGATATGCCGGTAGCAATCTTTGCAACCCTTGTACTGATTATTTTTGGTGGTGTGGCAGGTTACATTCCTGCAAAGAGAGCAGCACGTATTAAACCTATTGTAGCACTAAGAGACGAATAATATGGGATTTTTATTTGATAGAAATACATGGCAAGAGATTTTTGGTTCTATTAGCAAGAATAGAACTAGAACGATAATTACCATAATTGGTGTTCTTTGGGGAATATTTATATACATAGCGCTTTCTGGTGCTGCCAAAGGGTTAGATAACGGGTTTGATAAAGTTTTTAAAACAGTAGCTGTTAATAGTATGTTCGTTTGGGCTCAAAGTACTAGTATGCCGTATGATGGTTTTAAAACAGGTAGACCGCTTCAACTAAAATTAGAAGATGTGCAAACCATACAAAATAGAATACCTGAAGTTCAATATATAGCGCCAAGAATTACACAGGGCGATTTTGGTTCAGAACCAGTATATACTGTTCGTGGACAAAAATCTGGTAGTTATATTTTAAATGGCGATTATCCTATTTATACCAAAATATCTACAAAGAAAATTTATGATGGTGGTAGATTTATTAATCAAGAAGATATCGATCAATCTAGAAAAGTAATTGTAATAGGTGAACGTGTGGAGCAAGAACTGTATACGAAAGACGAAGATCCTGTGGGCACTTGGATCAGAGTTGGTAGTGTTTATTTTCAGGTGATCGGTGTTCATAAACTTGCACAAGGGGTCAGTTTTGATTCTGATACGGCTATGTTTATTCCTTTTACAACTTATCAAAAATTATATAATTCTGGTGATAATATTGGGTACATGTGTATTGCTGCGTATGATAATGTAGATGTAGTACAAGTAGAAAAAGATATTAAAACACTGCTTAAAAATATACATAGAGTTGATCCCGAAGATGAACGCGCATTTGGATCATTTAATTTAGGTGCGGCTTTTTCTAAAATTATGGGTTTTGCCGACGGACTAACATTTATGTCTCTTGTAGTAGGTATTGCTACAATTTTGGCGGGAGTTATTGGTATTGGCAACATCTTACTTATATCAGTAAAAGAACGTACAAAAGAATTAGGGGTAAGACGTGCTTTAGGAGCGACACCTGCTGAAGTTAGAAATCAGATTGTAATGGAGTCAGTTTTTTTAACGCTCATTGCGGGTATATTAGGTGTCATTTTAGGTGCTGGATTTTTAGCGATTATAAATTCATTCACTAAAGATGTAGACTTCCCATATACTAACCCTACCGTCCCAATACCTTATGTCATAGGGGCATTAGTTATTATGGTTGTATTGGGTACTCTAATCGGATTGATTCCTGCACAAAGGGCAGTTAGTATTCGACCTATTGAAGCTTTAAGAGAAGAATAATTAAGAACAATAACCAAATATTAAACGATAAACAACTATTAAAATGAACAAATTTGTAAAATATGCATTAATAGCTCTAGTAGTTCTTGGGGCTTTGTGGGCTGCAGTATTTTTTATTAAAAGTAACAGCAAATCATCAATTACCTATGAAACATCTAACCCTTTTATTTCTAATATTGAGAAGAAGACTGTTGCTACAGGTAAGTTAATACCAGAAGATGAAATTGAGATTAAACCGCAAATATCAGGAATTATTGAAAAAATATATCTTGAAGAAGGTGTAGAAGTTAAAGCTGGAGATTTAATTGCAGTGATAAAGGTTGTTCCGAACGAGCAAACATTAAATCAAGCAAAAGGTAGGGTGAATAGTGCCAACATATCTCTTAGTAATGTTAAGATAGAATTCGATAGAAACAAGACCCTTTTTGATAAAGGTGTTATTTCTAGTCAAAACTTTAATGATTTAAAGTTGCGTTTCGATCAGGCACAGCAAGAGCTACAAAATGCACAAGCAGATTATCAAATTGTTAGAGTAGGTTCTGCAGGTGGTTCTACAAGTGCAAATACCAATATTAGGGCTACAGTTGATGGAACTATTCTTGAAATTCCTGTAGAAGTAGGTGATCAGGTAATTCAAAGTAACACCTTTAATGATGGTACTACAATTGCTACAATTGCAGATTTGAGTAAAATGATATTTGAAGGTAAAGTAGATGAGGGCGAAGTTGGAAAATTAAAAGTAGGCGCACCTTTGAAAATTAATTTAGGCGCCATTGAAGGCAAAGAATTAAATGCAAAATTAAGATTTATAGCCCCAAAAGGTGTAGAAGAAACTGGAGCTGTACAATTCAAAATTGAAGGTGATGTAGAGAATAGCGAAGATATTTTTATTCGTGCAGGTTATAGCGCAAATGCTTCTTTAGTTTTAGAAAAGAAAGATAGTGTTCTAGTTATCTCAGAAGCCTTATTACAGTTTGATAGACAAACCGATAAGCCTTATGTTGAAGTAGCAGTAGGGTCTGTAGAAGATCAAAAATTTGAACGTAAGGATATTGAAATAGGAATTTCTGACGGAATTAATGTGGAGATTATTTCTGGCTTGACAAAAGAGGATAATGTTAAACAATGGAATAAAACAGAGCCTGTTAAAAAAGGTGAAGATGAAGGCGAAGAAAAAGAATCAGTAGAGTAAAAAGTCAATCAAATTACAAATCAAAACAATCAAAAAATGAAATTTAAAATCACAGGATTACTCATGATGTTTTCTGTTGTAGTAGGGATGGCCCAACAAAAGAAATGGAATTTACAAGAGTGTGTGACTTATGCTGTAGAGAACAATCTAACAATAGAACAATTGGAATTGGATTTAGCATCGGTCAAAATAGATAAATCAGACGCGCTCGGAGCATTTTTGCCTAATTTGAATTTAAGTTCTGGAGTTTCTGAAAGGTCAGGATTAGTTGTAGATCCAAATAGTAATGCAAATGTTTCTGGAACTATATTTTCTGTTACTCCCGGTATAACCACAGGCGTTACACTTTTTGATGGTCTACGAAATATCCATAGATTGAACAGAGCTAAATTAAATACTATCGCAAGTCAGTATCGTTTGGATGATTTGAAAGATGATATTCGACTTAGCGTGGCTAATTCATATTTGCAAGTACTATCTAATAAAGAGGCATTAGAGGTAGCTAAAGCGCAATATGCGGTAACTGAACAGGATTTGAAAAGAACAAAAGAATTAGTGGATTCTGGTGTAGTGCCTAGAGGAGATTTATTAGAGATACAAGCTACAGCAGCGACTCAAGAACAACAAATAGTTAATAATGAAGGTCTAATTTTAATATCTAAGATTAGTTTGGCTCAGATTCTGCAAATAACGGATTATGATAATTTTGATATAGCAGATGAAGAGTTTAATATTCCTCTTTCAGATATTCTAAATAACTCGGCAAAGGATATTTTTTTCAAAGCTTTAGAGTTTAGAAACGATATTAAGGTTTCAGAATCTAATGTCGCTATTGCGGAAAAAGACAAACAAATTTCTAAAGGAGCACTTTATCCTACTATTAATGCTTTTTTTAATTATAATACGTTTTATACTAATCAATTTGGTCCAGTGGCAGATCCGGATAATCCTGGACAATTTTTGTTTGACCCTAATAATCAAGGAAACCTTCTCTTAACTAGGGAATCAATTACTAACCAATTTTATCTTAATGATGGTATTTCTTACGGTTTTCAAATTAATGTACCAGTCTTTAACGGGTTCAGTGTAAAGAATGATATGAAACGTGCAGCGATTAATTTAGAAAGTTCAAAGCTTCAATTAGAACAAGATAAGCTTGCCTTAGAGGCAGAAATACAGCAAGCATATGTCAATGTATCTACCTTTTTAAAATCATATGAAGCAGCTGAAAAAACTTTGGAAGCTAGAACTTTGGCTTTTGAGTATTCAAAAGAGCGGTTTGATGTAGGTTTAATGAACGCTTTTGAATATAGTCAGGCCCAATCTAGGATTGATAATGCAAAGGCAGATGTTATTAGAACAAAATATGATTATATTTTTAGATTAAAAATATTAGAATTCTATTTCGGTATTCCTATTTCTTTGGAATAGATAAGAATCTTAATATAAAAGCCTGTAACATTTTTATGTGTACAGGCTTTTTCATTTTATAGTATGTAATACCTTTGCAATATGGGTGTACTATTAAATCTAGAAACCTCATCAACAAATTGTTCGGTGTGTGTTGCTAAAGACGGCGAAATTCTTTCAATGCGAGAATTGAATTCGGCTAACTATTCGCATGCGGAAAAATTGCATGTGTTCATTGAGGAAGTGATGACAGAAGCTTCTTTAAAAATGGAAGATTTAGAAGCTGTGGCGGTCAGTAAAGGCCCTGGCTCTTATACTGGGCTTCGAATTGGTGTTTCGGCGGCAAAAGGCTTGTGCTATGCATTAGGCATCCCTTTGATATCTGTTTCCACATTAAAAAGTATGGCATCCCAAGTTAAAATTGAGAATAACGAAGTATTGATACCTGTACTAGACGCTAGACGTATGGAAGTGTATTCGTCGGTTTTTGATGCTGAACTCAATGAAGTAAGAGAAACAAAAGCTGAAATTATTGATGAGCATTCTTTTCAAGAGCATATCAAATCTAAACATATTCACTTTTTAGGTAGCGGTGCAGAGAAGATTAAAGAATTATTTTCATTAGACACGATAACTTATCACTGTGAAGTAGTGCCTTCCGCTAAAGAAATGGCTTCTATTTCAGCAGATAAATTCAAAGTGGCTGATTTTGAAGATGTGGCTTATTTTGAACCTTATTATTTGAAAGATTTTGTGTTACAGACTAAGAAGTCAAAAGCATAAAATTGATATAAATTGAAAAAGCCCTTGAGTTATCAAGGGCTTTTTATATACTATAAATCGAAAATTAATTTTTCATTTGTGTAACCACTCTTTGTGGGAACGGTATTTCAATACCTGCAGCATCAAACCTATATTTAATTTCTTCCATCACATAGAAATGTGCCGCCCAAAAATCACCATTATTTGCCCAAAAACGAAGGGTCAGGTTTACTGAACTGTCCCCTAATTCACCAACATATACTTCAGGAGCTGGTGTTTTATGAATTGTTTCGCGATCATTACATATTGCCAAAAGAATTTCTTTTGCTTCTTTAATATTAGAATTGTAACCGATGCCTACATCAATTTTGTCTCTTCTCGTATCTTGAGCATTATAGTTCGTAATGGTATTATTAGAAAGTTGACCATTTGGTATTATTGCTAGTTGATTACCGAATGTAGTTAGCTTTGTAGTGAAAATCGAAATTTCTTTTACTGTTCCATCAACACCTTGAGCAGAAATAAAATCGCCTATTTTAAAGGGTTTGAATAATAGTATAAGAACGCCCCCGGCAAAATTAGCAAGAGAACCTTGTAGAGCTAAACCAATAGCCAAACCTGCAGAAGCTAAAATTGCAACTAAAGAACTTGTTTGAACCCCTAATTGGGTAATCACCAATATAAATAGTATTATTTTTAAAGCTATACTGATAAAGCTTTGTAAAAATGTTTCTAGCGCTAAATCGTAATCTTTATTTGCGAAAAATTTACGAATCATTTTATTTATGAAACGTATGACATAGGTACCTGCTATTAATAGAAATATGGCCCATAATATACTAGGTAGTACATCCCAAAGCCAAGCTATAGCATTATCTGCATGTTCTTGCAGGTTCATTATTTTATCTAACATAATTTGTTTTTTTTAAAACAGCCAACTTAACCAATAGCCTATGTGCTGTAAAAAATTGAGAGGCTAAACAATCTTTAAATAATAGGGGAAACAAGGTCTAAAGCTTTATTAGGTTCTTCAACCGGCATTTGACAGCTCCCATGATTACAAACATAGATGAGCGTCTTGTTCATTACATACCTATTCATCAATAAAGGTAAGTTGCTAGTTTTAGCATTTGATGCAGCAAATATAACATTTGGAAGATAGTTCTTCATTAGCGTTTTGCATATGGGTTTAAAATTTTCACCGATAGAGACCACTTCGAAGAATTTTTGATCCATTAGTAGCGAAAGATGAAGCCAGTTGGCATGATTTTGAGGATTTTTAATGATGGATGGTTTCATCGTTTTCATCATTTTATTCAATCGAACTTCGAAATTATCTTCTGGAAAATATTTAGATAGTTTATGAAGATTATGAGCCATTATCGAATTGGAAGCCGGAATTACATTATCGGCAACTTCTAATGTTTTTCTAATAAGACCATCTTCATTATTAGAGGTGAAAAAGAATAATCCGGTTTCGGTATCTGAGAAATGTTCGATAACATACTTGGCTAATTGTAAACTATGATCAAGCCATTGTTCATCAAAAGATATTTCATAAAGTCCTAAAAATGCATCAATAACCGAGGCATAATCCTCTAAAAAGCCGTGAATTGTGCGTTTACCATTTTTATAGTTGCGAAATAGACCGCCATCTTCGGTAATCATATGTTCTAGAATAAAATTCGCGTTATTTAGGGCTAATTCTAAATAGGTTTCATTCTCTAAATATTTATAGGCATCAGTAAGTCCTTTTAACGCCAAACCGTTCCATGACGTTAGTATTTTGTCGTCTAATCTTGGTTTGTTTCTTTTCTCTCTCTCATCTTTCAATAAAGAAAGACATTTAGAGATTATTTGCTGTAACTCCAATTTTGTGATAGAATGATTCATGGCAATGTCTAATGCGTCAGAATCTCTTATTAGAACATAATTATCTTCTTCCCAATACCCATAGGAGTTAATGCTGAAGTAATCTCTAAAAATCGGGTAATCTTCTTTTAAAAATTGCCTTAGCTGAACTTCTTGCCAAACATAAAAAGCGCCTTCTACTAACTTGTTATCATTTGTTAAACTATCGGCATCTAAAGAAGAATAGAATCCGTTGCTTTTATCTAAGAGCTCTTCTTGAAGAAATCTTATACTTTTCTCAACAACATTCTTGTAAAGTTCATTTTTTGTAGCGGCATAAGCATTAGCATATAAACTAATTAATAAACCATTGTCATAAAGCATTTTTTCGAAATGGGGTACATGCCATTTTGTGTCTACGGAATATCTGGAAAAACCTCCACCGACATGATCAAATATGCCTCCCCACGCCATTCTTTTTAATGTGGTGTTTACATATTCTGCTACATTATTGTTTTGTTTAGTATGAGAATAATGTAACAGGAAGTTAATGTTTGTGGGCATCATAAATTTTGGTGCGCGCTTATATCCTCCTAAAAAAGTATC
>JANQUX010000077.1 GCA_030730545.1 Maribacter sp.
AGTGACACTCATTCAATCAATCACCTTAATCATTTAAAAACGATTACAGTAAATACCACTTTATTAGATTTATTATTCCCAATTATCACCAAGACAATTTATAGTTTTAAATAGTCTTACTTAATTAAAAGTTCTTTCTGATATCTATTACCGTTTATATCTAAAATGTTTACAATATAGAATCCTTCTGTAAAATCATACAAATCAATGATTATATTAACACTAGGTTGCAGACCATCTGGCAAAACTGTTCTGATCAATCTACCAGTAATATCATAAAATTGAATTTCCTTAATTTGAATTTCATCTTTATTATTTAATGTAACAATATCAAAACTTGGATTTGGATATAAATCAAATGATATTGACTTTGTATTTATTAAAGTTTTTGAAGTTGCTGAATTTATCTTTTCAAGCCTTAGGTTATCGTAATAGACCGTACCCGCATTCTGCGAGGCATAGTTCGTAAAAAGCCAAATATCGAGCGTGGTCAGGTTCGCAGGTACCGTAAAGGTTCCGCTATAAGTGTTCCAACCGCTACCATAAGTATGGGACAACAGCGCACTGTTCGCTCGGTTGTCCTGGTTGATCTCTATTCTCGGTACGCCCGTGCTCCCCTCTGCATCCAAAGAAATCGATAGCTCGTCGCCAGCATCTATACCAAGTCCGTTCAGGTCTAGCGATACTCGGTAACGTCCCCAGGGCTGACCGTTGTCAATATTCGATATCTCAAGGGCACACTCCGATCCATTGGTAACCGTCGATGTGCCAACAACCGTATCGGAACCGCCCACTAGCGTGCCGGAAGGCAAGGTGATTGCTGCAGAATCATTCGTCAATTGATCGGCACATACCAAAGGTACGTTGCCATCGATAGCCTCAATATCAAGGGTACTGACAGACGAATTACCGTCATCGTCCGTTACCGTTAAAGTAACCGTATAGTTTCCTGCATTTATATAATCGTATTGTGGATCGGGCACAGCAGAAGTACCGCCGTCACCAAAATCCCAGGCATAGCTGATAATACCGACATCGTCGCTCGAACCGCTTCCCGTAAAATCGACGGACAAAGGTATAGTACCGATCAATGGAGTACCCGATGATAAGGATACCGGGGAACCTGTTATAGGTTCTACGGTTATAATTATCTCTTCCGTAGCCATTAGCCCATCATCGTCTGTTACTGTTAGCTCAGCACTGAAAGTTCCCACAGATGTATAAATATGTGTTGGCTGTATGCCAGTGCCCGTGGTTCCGTCCCCAAAATCCCAACTATAGGAAACTATTCCCGTATCATCGGTCGAGTCCCCACCATTGAAGTCGACGGTCAAGGGCAATGGCCCCGTAATGGAGGAAGCCATAGGTCGAGATATAGGTGCACTATTAGTAACTACATCCGATAGATTTATAATAGATAGGTTATCGTAATAGACCGTCCCGGGCGACTGCGAGGCATAGTTCGTAAACAGCCAGATATCGAGCGTGGTCAGGTTCGCAGGTACCGTAATGGTTCCGCTATAAGTGTTCCAACCGCTACCATAAGTATGGGACAACAGCGCACTGTTCGCTCGGTTGTCCTGGTTGATCTCTATTCTCGGTACGCCCGTGCTCCCCTCTGCATCCAAAGAAATCGATAGCTCGTCGCCAGCATCTATACCAAGTCCGTTCAGGTCTAGCGATACTCGGTAACGTCCCCAGGGCTGACCGTTGTCAATATTCGATATCTCAAGGGCACACTCCGATCCATTGGTAACCGTCGATGTGCCAACAACCGTATCGGAACCGCCCACTAGCGTGCCGGAAGGCAAGGTGATTGCTGCAGAATCATTCGTCAATTGATCGGCACATACCAAAGGTACGTTGCCATCGATAGCCTCAATATCAAGGGTACTGACAGACGAATTACCGTCATCGTCCGTTACCGTTAAAGTAACCGTATAGTTTCCTGCATTTATATAATCGTATTGTGGATCGGGCACAGCAGAAGTACCGCCGTCACCAAAATCCCAGGCATAGCTGATAATACCGACATCGTCGCTCGAACCGCTTCCCGTAAAATCGACGGACAAAGGTATAGTACCGATCAATGGAGTACCCGATGATAAGGATACCGGGGAACCTGTTATAGGTTCTACGGTTATAATTATCTCTTCCGTAGCCATTAGCCCATCATCGTCTGTTACTGTTAGCTCAGCACTGAAAGTTCCCACAGATGTATAAATATGTGTTGGCTGTATGCCAGTGCCCGTGGTTCCGTCCCCAAAATCCCAACTATAGGAAACTATTCCCGTATCATCGGTCGAGTCCCCACCATTGAAGTCGACGGTCAAGGGCAATGGCCCCGTAATGGAGGAAGCCATAGGTCGAGATATAGGTGCACTATTAGTAACTACATCCGATAGATTTATAATAGATAGGTTATCGTAATAGACCGTCCCGGGCGACTGCGAGGCATAGTTCGTAAACAGCCAGATATCGAGCGTGGTCAGGTTCGCAGGTACCGTAATGGTTCCGCTATAAGTGTTCCAACCACTGCCGAAAGTATGGGACAAGAGAGCTGTATTTACTTTATTGTCCTGATTGATTTCTATTCTAGGCACCCCTGTACTGCCCTCCGCATCGATAGATACCGATAACTCATGACCCGCATTGATACCCAAAGTGTTAAGATTTAAAGATACTCTATATCCACTCCAAGGCTGACCATTATCGATGTTCGATATTTCCAAGGCACACTCCGATCCATTGGTAACCGTCGATGTCCCAACAACCATATCTGCCCCACCAACAATTGTACCTAAGGGCAACGTGAGGAACGAAGCATCGTTTCTTAAATAATTTGAACATCCATCAGTTTCATCAACGATAATTACCTGAAGATCAAAAACTGCTGTACAACCACTTGCAGTAGTCATTACAAACTGACCTTGATTTGAAATATCGACAAGACCATTGTTTCTTTTAGGATTACCCCCTGCATGAACGCCAGTATCGATTTTATAAACATAGTCGGTATTACCTCCTGAATTAAATGTAGGTCCATTTTCTTGTGGCGTGGTAATATAATATTGATTATCTGCAGTAATAGCCCTTATATAAACATCGTTGCCCTCTTCAATAATTAATGATTTTTTTGTTTGCCAATTTCCATTAATTCCAATTTTATATTGAGTGGTGATTATCTCCGTGGCACATGTAACTACATTGGGGTTACCGGTATTAATACCTTGTTGGTAATATTCCCTTATCTCAGATTCACCAAGGACTTTATTAAAGACTTTAAGCTCATCTATTTTACCGTTGATTTCATCTGTAATACCACTTCCATTGGCATAAGTTGGTAAGTTAGCAGCTGTTCTTTCATCAAAGAAACCAGAAGAAGTAAAATGACTTTGTAAACTGCCATCATCTTTGAATGGTATATTACCACTCAATTCTTTCCATGAAATTAATTTTCCATTGGCGTAAAGCTTTGCAGTAGTTCCATCATAGGTAGCCGCCATATGTACCCAAGTATCCATTGGGGTACGACCAGCATAAAGATCTACCGGACCATTATTAGTAACAAAAGCCCATTTGTACATCGTATTATGAAAACCAAAAAAAAGCGTACTTACATAATCATGGCTAAAAATACCAACATTTGGTAATTTTCCGGTGATTGGTGATGAAGTACCTCCTGTTGAATTTCGATAGGCCCAAGCCATAACTGTAATTTGCTCATCTAATGTTTGTAAAGATGGAGAGCTTTGAATATCAAGGAGTGCATTGCTACTATGTTCAAAACCGTTAAATTCTATAGCGCCACCAATTATTCCCGAAGTCCAGTTATAATTGCTTCCACTTGTAATGCCATTTCCACTATCATCATGCTCAATAATTGCTGCATCATTATGGTACATACTACTATCCACAGCATTCCTGCCATAAGCGTCTTCAAATTTTATGTCTACAATTAAATTCTCATTAATGATTTGTAAAGGAAGCGCGGATCCTATTTTAATAGTAGCTGCCTTACTAGGCACTCCATTAGTATCAATTCCAAATAACATATAGTAACCAGGTGGTAGTAAATTACGATTTGGTATATCAATATTGTAAGTACCGTTACCCGTAAAATTTACAGGTATTCTTCGTTGCTCATTGTTGGTACTATGTGTAGCCGCAGAAAAACGAATTAGACTAAATTCTATAATTCCTGAACTTGCATTAACTGTAATATTTGAATCATAAGCTGCAGTCTTTGGCGCATCTGAAATTATTGGTCTAGTTGCTAAATTACCAGAAGAATTAAATAAATATGGAGGACTGTAAACTTCAGCACTAAAGTGGTTATTACATCCATTCAATAGATTATCACAAAGTCCGCCACCACCTACGAAAACACGACCGTCAGTCATCAATATCGCAACACTATGATAAGTTCTTGCTTCTTGCATTTGCGCAACCGTTTCCCATGTTCCAGCTCCTCCATCAGAAGCAGGAGTATAAAGTTCTGCAATATGACGGGCTCCAGTGTCTGTAAAAACAGCTCCCCTATCTAGTCCGCCAGTAACTAACACCTGTCCATTGGGTAGTACAGTACTATTATGCATAGTTCTACTCTCTGATAAATAACCTGCATTAATAATCGTCGGGTTTTGCGGATAATCAACATTAATATCAATTACAAAAGCATTATTCTTAGCAGGCGTAGTACTACTAAAACTTTCTCCGTAAGATGTAGCACCACCGACTTTTAATATTTTGCCGATATCGAACATCACTGTTGTACCTTTCATTGAATACGTGTCATCAGACCTAAATCCTGCCGATGTTATAGTACCCCCTGGCACATCTAAATCAATCCAATGCATTTCTTCACTTGGTCCTGCATGAAAGAGCTTTCCATTCGGGGCAGGCCATAACCAAACATGATTATCAACTCTATATAATGGATTTAACTGAGTTTCAAGATTAAGATCGTTTGCTGTATAAATGTTCTCACCAGTTATACCTGGTAGATTCACCCATCCAGATTCGGGTGACCATAATTCTGCCGCTTTACCACCATTGTTACCAGCACCACCACTCCAAGAACCACCAACAGTAAAAACCGAACCACTAGATAGCGTAACATTACCTTGATAACCTCTTGGTATGTTCATATCTGCTGCCCGAGTCCAAGTATTTGTTATTGGATCGTAAATACTTGTTCGTTCACTAGTTGTTCCACCAGCAGAAAGTATTCGACCATCTGCCAAGTTATTAATGCCTGGGCAAAACATATCGTGATCGGTATCTGTTAAGGTCATTCCTAAAGCAGAACCTAAACCGCCATTTGCAGATGGATCAAAAAGTTCTGTGTACGTATACCCATCCCCTATTTCCTTAAACGTATTTGGAAACTGAGACGACCAAGTTAACAATCTACCATCAGGAAGGTTTGCAACGGCAACAGGTACAATATCAAATGGTATGGGTACACCCCATTCACCATCTTGATCTATAGTTTGTGAAAAAGAAATGGATGTTAAAAACAAGAAGAAAAAAGTAATCGAGAATAGCCCCCAATTCGAATAAATTTTATACATAATACACTTTTATAATCGGGGAATTACAAAAGAAAGCATAGTATTTAACTAATGTTTTTTTTATTGTAAAATATCGATGAACTACAATTTTAAACGTCAAAACCAAAAAAACCTCGCAGTACAATTGCGAGGTTTTAATATATTAAGGGTATTCATATTAAGTCAAGGGTTTTACCAAGGCAAATGAATTACAAATTTATCAATATTGATGAATTATGATTGAAAAATTAAAACTTCCACCATTTTTTGACCGATTTACCATAGCCGTAGCCATATTTACCGCCATAACCTAAATTTGACTCTTTAACATCGTTAACCACAAAGGCTAAACCTTTTAATTTACCTTGATTCCAAAGATTTATAGGGTACTCCAAAACTTTGGTTTCAGTAACACCAGCTCTTGTAACGTATATAATATGATCCGCAAGCTCTGTAATCAACATAGTATCTGTGACTACCATAATTGGAGCAGTATCTACTATAACATAATCATATTTTTCAGATACTTCTAACAACAAAGTCTCCATTCGATCCCCCATCAATAACTCAGCAGGGTTTGGTGGTATTTTACCAGAGTAAATAACATCAAAAGTAGTAGAATGAACTAACATTGAATTAATAATATCTTTTGACTCAATTTTAGGGTCATGAAGATATTCTGACAGACCTAAATCTACATTACCTCTCGAACGACCTCCTATTTTATCTATATCTTTTTGAGCGAAATAAGTATATAATTTAGGATTTCTAACATCACCACCAATTAATAAAACTTTCTTATTTGTATTGGCAAAAATCATAGATAAGTTAGAAGAAATAAATGTTTTACCTTCTCCTGGCACACTTGAGGTAACGAAAATTATATTGTTCTTTTTATCAGTTTTTGATTTGATTAAATAATCTAGATTCGTTCTCAATATTCTAAGCGACTCACCCAATACGGAACGATCATCAGTTTTAATCAACATCTCTTCATTTCTACCCATTTTAGGAAGTTCAGCCAAAATAGGCACCTCGCTGATTAATTTTTCAAGACTAACTTTATTATGGATTTTATTATCCATAAGTTGATTAGTATAAATTACAGAGAATGGTAATAATAAACCTACTAATAAAAATGCTAAATAAACTTTTGGTCTTTGAGGTGTAACAGGCGCATCACCAACTTGATAAGCACTATCAATAATTTTAGATTTTTGTGTGCTTGATGCAAATGTTATTTGCGACTCTTCTCTCTTTTGTAACAAATACAAATAAAGTGATTCCGTAGTTTGCTGTTGCCTAGTGATATCACGAAATTCTCGTTCATTCTTTGGAGCTGAATAAATTTTAGAATTTATTCTAGACATTTGACTCGACAAATTATTCACCTGAAGACCTAAATTGCGCTCCATACCGTTTAAACTAGATTGCATACTCTGCTTTAGACCATCCAATTGTTGGTCTAAATTTACAATCATTGGGTTTTTTTCATCTGCACTCTTCAATAGCCTATTTCTTTCTAGAACCAACTCATTATATTTAGCAGTTGTATTTGCAATAGTAGCATCAGAAAGACCAACGTTGGAAGGTAGCACCTCATAACCGGTTTCAGAAGACACATAATCCCTCATGCCCGTGGCTATATTTAATTGCAATTTTGCATTTTCTAATTCCTGCCTATTTGCGGCTCCAACATTCAAGGCTATATTAGCCTCACCTTGAATATCTGTAACACCTTTATCTGTTTTAAAATCTTGTGCAGTTTGGTCAACTGAAGTTAAATTTCCAGAAATCTCTTTAATTCTATCATTAATAAAAGTAGATGTTTTATCTGCAATCGCTTTTTTATCAATAATATCATTTGAGTTATAGGTGTATATCAAATTATTTAAAATATCTATTGCCTTTTCTTGATTTGCATCTTCTAGAGAAATATTTAAGATATTAGAAAACTCCGTTGCCGGATTCATTACAATCTTTTCTTGATACCCTTCAGCAACCATAAACAATGGACTTACTGATACTTTAATTTGACTCCCTTTATAGTTATTAAAGAATGGCAAATTAGGCGTAATTACAATATCACCTAGCTTAGTTGGTATATTCTTACCATACGAATAAATTTTAGATGGCGTATCTCTATCCAAACTAAACCCAAATGTAGTTTCGTTAGATATTTCTATAAAAAACTCGAGTTTAGAATTGTTTACAATGGAGTCATTTGCTAAAAAGTTAACTTTAAATGGCTTATTGGCATAAACTTCTGTATTCTTAACATTACCCAACTCAACCAAAACAATATTCAGGTCTAGATTATCAACAACCTCTACTAAATTTGAACGAGATCCTAAAATTTCTAGCTCATCTTCAACATTATTTTGACCTTTTCCTAAAAAATCTAAATCAGAAAACACCGATAATTCAGAAGATGACGATTTATCTTCTAAAATTTGAATTTTCGCTGCTGCTTTATACTTTGGGGTAGCATATCTTAAATATAATACACTGAGCATTAAAAAGAAAATAGCAGATAAAACAAACCATTTCCAATGTTTAGAATATCCTTTAACTAATTCTGACAGATCAGAACTATCTCCTAGAGAAATTCTTTTATTTTTTTCCATAAAAATTTAATAGTAATTATTATTGCCTTGTAAGAATAAGCACTGTAGAAGTTATTAATACAGAAGCTATAGAAACCAAAATAGAAGCACGATTATCTAGCACAGATGAGGTTACTGCAGATTTGTTAGGTTCCACATACACCACATCATTTTGAGTTAAATAGTACACAGGAGAATTTAAAGACTCTTTTTGGGTTAAATCAATTCTAGTATACACTTTGGTGCCATTAAAATCTCTTATTACCATAACGTTTTTACGCATACCTTTGATAGTTAAATCGCCAGCTAAACCAATAGCTTCAAGTACCGTTATTTGCTCTCCATTCACTGGATAAGTACCAGGTCTAGACACCTCACCTAATACGGAAACTGTAAAGTTTTTTAATCGAATATTGATAATTGGATCTTTTAAATAGTTACTTAGTTTTTCCTTTAAAAAAAGTTTCGTTTCTTCAGGTGATAGACCAACTATTTTTATTGAACCTAATACCGGAAAATCAATTTCACCATTTTTATCAATGATATAATCTAATTGTTCTGGACGAAAACCACCTTCTTCGGCTCCTTTAAACAAATTAAAAGGTAAACTTGCTTGAGGATCTAACGTAGAAACATTGATTGTTACTACATCATCTATTTTAAATTTATTAGTATGAGAATTATCAGAAACAATTGTTTCATAATCTCCAGCATTCTGAAAATAAACTACATCTTTCTTTGAAGCGCACGAAACTAAAAGCAAAGAACTAATAATAAATAAACTGCAAAGCTTAACTACTGATTTTCTGATCATAACTAAATTTTAAAATAAAAGGTTGATTAACTATTTAGGATTTAACAATTTTTAAAGATGGTGTGCTCTCTTCATTAGACTTTTTTGTATCATCTAGTTTACATAATTCTGAATTATTAGATACAAATTCGGGCACTATTTTCTTCATTAAAATTACAGGATCACCTGCAAAAAACATATTTGTAATACAAAGTTCGTCAATTTTAGTTCTTATTAAAGCATAATCCAAATCTCTAACCTTGCTAATCTTTATTTTTTTATGGTATGTAGGCATTGTACTTTCCCCATTTGCCAACAGCTCTTCATATAACTTTTCACCTGGTCTTAAGCCCGTGATTTTAATATCAATATCATCAGGATAATTTAGTCCCGAAAGCTTAATCATGTTTTTAGCCAAATCAAAAATCTTAACCGATTCGCCCATATCAAAGATGAAAATTTCCCCTCCTTGCCCCATTGAACCTGCTTCCAAAACTAATTGAGAAGCTTCTGGTATAGTCATGAAATACCTAGTAACATCTTTATGAGTCAATGTAATTGGACCACCTTTTTCAATTTGTTTTCTAAAAAGAGGAATTACCGATCCGTTAGAACCTAACACATTACCAAATCTAGTAGTTATAAATTTAGTTTTACCTTCTTGCTGCATACAACTAATGTACATTTCGGCAATTCTTTTACTCGCACCCATAACATTGGTTGGGTTCACAGCCTTGTCAGTTGAAACGAAAACGAATTTCTCGACGCCATGCATGATTGACAAGTCAGATATATTCTTTGTTCCTGCAATATTTATTTTAATCGCTTCATACGAATTGTATTCCATTAAAGGCACATGCTTATAAGCTGCGGCATGAAATACCATATTCGGTTTATGTTCTTCAAAAATAGTATTCAGTCTATTTTTATCCCTTACATCACCTACAATAGGAATAAAATTATGAAATCCGTTTTGTTTTAATTCTTGTTGTAAATCGTATAATGCAGATT